>JAUWSP010000383.1 GCA_030610025.1 Acidobacteriota bacterium
CCGAGCAGTGCAAGGCACAGAATGGCGGAGAAGCCGACGGCACTACCGCTCCAGGTCGCGCCGCCTGGCAGGGTGCCATACCAGAACGACAGGAGGGCTAGAAGTAGGCTCGGTACCACCGATAGCAATGGACCACTTCGGGCCGGAATCACGGACCGGAGGCGACAGCGGGTGAGCCGTCCTCGACAAGTAGCTCCAGGTCCAGCCTTCCCGTACTACCGATCGTCGGTACGAATGACTGCGATCTCGGAGTGGGCTGGGGTCGTGGTGTCACCGTCTGTGGCTGGGGAGGAGCCGTGCTCGAGGGAGAGCCGCTCCTCGGGGTAGTCGTCCGAGGGTAGGAGACGGTCCCCCCAGATCGAGCCGGTGGGGGCGTCGAAGAGGGCGGTCTGGTTGCATCGATGGAACCGACGCCCTGCCCCACGGTAGTCGGAAGCAGGTCTTGTTCGGTGAGGACACGGTCCGAGCCACTTGAATCATCCCGCTCGGTCTGGGGATAGAGATCCTCGGCGGTCACTTCCCCTTCGTCGGGCGGAGGACTTTCGGTCGGTTCCCATCTGGCCGTAGGGTGCCTTTGGAGGTTCTGGGCCCCATCGTTGCTGACCCCACTCTGATCGACCTGACCGCGAGGCTCAACGGGCTGAATCACTCTCTGGTCCTCCGGCAGGGCCTCTGGATCGGTAATCAGCTCCACAAACGGAGTGGTCGTCGTTTCCGACTCGGAGGTCGGAATCAGGAGCTCGGCTACCTGCCCCGGATTCTGATAGAGACGGGGTGCCTGGGCCGCCTCCGCTTTGTCCAGGTAGAGGCGGAGCTGGGCCTCCGTGAGGTAGCGGTTCTCGATGATGTGCGGATTGACTGCCGGAGAAGCTAGCTCCGGGTACAACGCGAAGGCCCTGGTGTAGTACTCCACCGCCTTGGATCGACGCCCGGCCGAGGCGCTGAGCGTTCCCAATTGATAGAGGGACCAGGCATGGTACGGCTCGAGCCCGATGACCTGGTTGAACTCTTTCGTCGCTTTCTTGACTTGACCTTGTTCCATCAGCACGAGGCCCAGGTTGTACCGGGTCGTAGTGTTGTCGGGGCTGATCTCGAGGGATCTGAGGTAGGCGTCCTCGGCCTCGCTGAGAGACCCGGCCAGAACCAGCAGGTTGCCTAGATCGTTCAAGATCTCGGGGTCGTGCGGATACTGGTGGGCCTGGGCTTGCTGCGCTCTGAGGGCTTCGTCCAGGTTGGGCGGAGAGGTCGCATGGGAGCTCGGAGCCCAGAAAAACAGAGCTGCGATGGTGAAGAGGCTCGATAGACGCACAATCCACTCCTTCCGGTGACGAAAACGCTGCCTGGGTGGCAACGGACTGCGCAAGGGCTCGCAGGGATCTAGCCCGAATCAGGCACTGCAAGGCGCCCTCGACGATGGTAGCACGAGCTCGATAGAGAGCAGTCAAGCACTGCTTGGAATGCAGTGAAGTCAGCGGGTCCTGGGAAGAAGCGATCCAGCCGCACCATCGGAGTGTTGCCCAGGGTGCCGAGTATGTCGTCGTGAATTCTCATAGAATCGGTGCCTTCCGGTGCATCTGGACTCTCGAATCGGGTAGGGTCGGCAATCTAGAACACGCGAGATGGCGCGGATCCACAAGCTCTCCTCGGGTGCAGAGCAAGAGCTTTCTCGGATAGAAGACGAATCAAGGAGGCGAGAATGTTTGGACAAGAACTACGCTCGACCGGGCGATGCTGCCGTTGGATTCTTGGCATCCTGCTCACGATCCTGTTGGTGCCGGCACCAGGAAATGCCGAACCGGCCGCATCACCCAAAGAGCTGGAAGCCCACCTGACAGATGTTCGACAGCTCACCTTCGGGGGCGAGAACGCCGAGGCCTACTGGTCCCCGGATGGGAGTGAGCTGATCCTCCAATCGACCAGGGACCCCTATGGTTGCGACCAGATCTTCAGACTCGCGGTCGATGGATCCGCGGATCCAATTCTCGTCTCTACCGGCACCGGCAGGACAACGTGCGCCTATTTCACGGCCGACGGTCAGAGGGTCCTGTACTCCTCGACGCATCTCGCGGGCCCGGAGTGCCCTCCCGTTCCGGACCACTCGCAGGGCTATGTATGGCCGCTATACGACAGCATGGATCTGTTCAGTGCCAGGACCGACGGGTCGGAGCTTCGTAGGCTCACCCAATCGGGCTCCTACGATGCCGAGGCTACGGTGTGCAACCGGGACGGGTCGATCATCTTCACCTCCACGCGGGACGGGGATCTCGACCTCTATCGCATGGAGGCCGACGGCGGCAATGTCCAGCGCCTGACAGATACACCGGGCTACGATGGCGGCGCCTTCTTTTCGGCCGACTGCACCAAGATCGTCTGGCGGGCTTCGAGGCCGACGCCCGACGAAGAGCTCGAGGACTACCGGCGTTTGCTGGCGCAAGATCTCGTCCGCCCCTCCAGGCTGGAGATCTTCGTGGCCAATGCCGATGGCAGCGAGGCGCGGCAGGTCACCGATCTGGGAGCGGCGTCATTCGCGCCTTTCTTCTTTCCTTCGGCTGAGCGGATTCTTTTTTCGACCAACCATGGTGACCCAATGGGCCGCGAGTTCGATATCTGGGCCGTCAACGTCGATGGAAGCGATCTCGAGCAGATTACCTTCAGCCCTGGGTTCGACGGCTTCCCCATGTTCTCTCCCGACGGTTCCAGGCTCGCCTTCGCCTCCAACCGGAATCAGAAGACACCGGGAGAGACCAACGTCTTCGTGGCCGACTGGGTGGCGAATCCGACCCAGTAGCTGCTCGTCCCCCCAAGAGGATCACGCTTCCATGTCCTTGACGGGCCATGCCTGGACTCTGAGCGCCTTTGCACGGCGCTGGCTACGTCCGCCGATTCCTCCGCCCTCGGAGGACTGGGCCGGGGTCGTCGAGGATCCCCTGCGCGGGCCCTTGCGTTTGACTGGAAGGTTGAGCAGGGTCGACTCGCCGGAGGGCCTGGTGGTCCTGCTACACGGCCTGGGTGGTTGCGCTGACAGCTCCTACCTGGTTGCGGGTGCCGAAGCCTGCATCGCGGCCGGCCTTTCGTGCCTGCGACTCAACCTGCGGGGCGCGGATCGACGTGGAGGCGATGTCTATCACGCCGGCCTGACGGCCGATCTCCGTGCGGCGGCCACCAGTGAGGTCGCTCGTTCACACCAGAGGATCTGGGCGATCGGTTACTCCATGGGGGGGCACATCGCGCTGCGCATGGCGGTCGAGGACGAGGAGGTTCCGGTGAGGGCGCTTGCCGCCATCTGTCCACCGGTCGATCTGTATGCAACCGCGAGGATGCTGGATAGTCCCTCTCGTTGGCCTTATAGGACCTATCTGCTGCATCAACTTTCCGAGATCTATTCTGCGGTAGCCAGTCGCTATCCCGACGGCCCCTCGGTCGAGGAGGTGGCGGCGGTTCGTTCGTTCTTGGAGTTCGATGGCCTGGTCATCGCTCCGCGTTATGGTTTTCGTGACGCTCGGGACTACTACCGACAGGCCAGTGTGGGTCCGTTGCTATCTCGCCTGCGAGTGCCGAGTCTTCTCGTTGCCACGACCGAAGACCCCATGGTTCCCGCCGAGAGCCTCGAAAAGGCGCTCGAGGAGCCGTCCGAGAAGCTGCAGGTAGCCTGGAGCTCGCGGGGAGGCCACCTGGCATTTCCCCGCTCCCCGGAGGTCTGCCAGGGCGGTGGCGAGCCCTTGGAGTCTCAGATCGTAGAATGGTTACGGCAGCACTAGTGTCCCGTGCGGTAAGTTCGCTACCTACCTCGCGGGTTCTTCCCGCCGCTGGCGGCGTTGCGTCTCCTCACCATAGTCCCGCTATGCTTGCGTCGGCGCGTCTTGCCAGCAACGTGGAGCCCACCGCGATCTAGGCAG
>JAUWSP010000370.1 GCA_030610025.1 Acidobacteriota bacterium
CGAAGATCGGCGCCTTTGCGCGGAGGGCAAGGGCAATGGCATCGCTGGGGCGGGGGTCGAGCACGACGACTCCTCCATCGCTACCGAGCTCCAGATAGATCGAGGCGAAGAACGTGCTGTCCGAGAGGTCGCTGATGACGATTCTCTCGATCCGTGCTCCGGTGGATTTCATGGATTGGCTCATGAGGTCGTGTGTCATGGGGCGTGGAGCCTCGACGCCTTCCATGCTCATCGCGATGGCATTGGCTTCGAAAGCCCCGATCCAGATCGGCAGCATGGCTTCTCCATCGACTTCCCGCAGAATCACGATCGGAGTCCTGGAAGAGGGATCCATCATGAGACCCTGGACCTCCATCCTTCGCGCCGAGAATTCCGTGCCGAAACTCATCATCCCTGGCGGTATTGTGGCCGCGGCCCTCGGCCACGTCAAGCTATTGTTCGAGTCCCAAACGACTCGAAGTAACTACTGCAGAAGGGGTTGTCGTCCGAGAAGGCTGTGAGGATTGGCCTTCTCGATGACGACAGGTGCGATGCTTCCCAAGGGCCGAGCGGCTGGCTCAGCAGGGAAATGCACGATGCGATGGCAGGCGGTGCGACCACTCTGGAGCTGTGCTGCCTCCCCCCAACCCGTGACCAACACCTCCATCTCGGAACCCACCAGTTTCTCATTGAGACTGCGCTGAATCCGTTCCTGCAATGCAAGTACCTGCTGAAGCCGTTGACTCGCGATCCCGTCATCGACAGGGTTCGGTAGGTTCACCGCCGCAGTGCCCGGTCGTGGTGAGTACTTGAAAGCATAGATCGAGGCGAATTCAACATCCTCTACCAGGGAGATGGTCGCCTGAAAATCCTCTTTGGTTTCTCCGGGAAACCCAATGATGAAGTCCGTAGACAGAGCTATGCCCGGCCTGGCTTGTCGAAGCTGGTCGACCAATTGGAGAAACGCTTCGACAGTGTAGCCCCTCCCCATCCTCTTCAAGATCCGATCGGAGCCGGACTGCACCGGCAAATGGAGATAGGGGCAAATATTGGAATGTCGTGCGAATTGCTCCACCATCCTGGGGCTGAAGTCCCGCGGGTAGGAGGTCACGAATCGCAGCCGCTCGACTCCGGGAACCCTGGCCACACGATCCAGTAGATCTGCGAAGTCCCAACGGCCCTCAGGCTGACGCCAGTGATTGACGGTCTGCCCCAGGAGCTCGATCTCGAGAAATCCGTACTCCACGAGGTGTTCGACCTCGGCGACGATCTCCTCCATGGGTCGGCAGCGCTCGGGGCCCCGAGTGAAAGGCACAATGCAGAAGGTGCAGTTCTTGTCGCAGCCCTCGATCGCCGTGACCATGCCTTTGTAGGCACCGGCGCGAGAGATCGTGTCGATGTCGAAGTGTCGTTCCTCTGGAAAGCCGGTCGCCACGACGCGCTCGCCAAATCGTCTTCGCTCGAGGATCTCTGAGAGCTCCCCAACCCTGGCGGGTCCGAGCACGAAGTCGAGGTCGGGATTGCGGTCCAGGGCTGACTCACCGACCTGTTGTGCTACACAACCACACAGGCCGATAAGCAGATCGGGGTTGGTCCTCTTGAGCTGCCGATACCTGCCCAGTTGGGAGAAGACCTTGTTTTCTGCCTTCGCTCTGACGCTGCAGGAGTTCAGAAGGATCAGATCTGCATCTTCGACTTCGCGAGTCGGTAGCATGCCGGACTGCATGAGCTGACCAGCCATGCGCTGGGTGTCCAGCTCGTTCATCTGGCACCCCCAGGTCTCGATCCAGAACGTTTTCGAGGTGAACGCTTTCACGCACCGCCCCCGCCAGGATCGGGTGCAATGGTAGGGTCGCCGATGATCGTTTCCATCGAATCCGGTTCGCCCGGCTCTGAGATGCCCATTTCCTCGTCAGCGGGCTGGACCGGTTCCAACTCGATCCCCTCTCGCAACCATCCCGGCAGCGCACCTGCCACCCTGCCCTCCTCCAAGAACTCGCCCAACTCTTCCTGTCTCAGATCCACTTCCTCCCGAGTGCGATTCAGCTCCTCGATAGCATGGTCCCATGCGGGCTTGATCTGGGCGTCCCGGTAAAAGGGGTCGTCCTCGGCATAGAATCGCATTCTCAGGTTGAAGACATCGGCTTCGAGCTCTTCGATTTCTTCGGTGGCTTCCTTCCAGGCCAGCCGAATTTCGTAGCCCCTGTCACGCCAGTAGGCCTCCTCGCGCGCCAACTCCTCTTCTTTGCTGTCGGCTTCGAGGCTCTCATTCGTGATCACCTTCGCGGTGCTTTCGATAACTGTCAGCTGCCCCGTTGCATGCTCCGCCAGGTTCTTGTCGGTGATTACGATCTGGGTCTGTTCAGCCACGCTTCGTCGTTGTCTTGCCGCTCGGGCGCTCTCTGCCAGGGTCAATTCGGGTTCGGCAACGGCAGCATCTTTGTCTTCGATCACGGTCACGGTGTGGTCATGCTCGATTATCAGGTCGTCTACCACGATCGCATCCTGGGCGGGCGGTTGCTCTACTTCCTCTGTAACGGCCGTGGGTAGGGGCTCCTCTTGCAAAGGCTCCTCATCCTGAGTCACCACGTACTCTTCGAATTCGGAGTCCTCGAGGGTGACCTGGCTGACGCTCTGGGGTGACAAGCTCTCAGGCTCGGGCTTCAGCCCCGAGCATGCTGCGACGAGCAGCCCGAGCAATGCGGCAGCCGTGTTCTTGGAAGTTGGGCCCGTCACGTGCTCAGCTTCTCCCGTATCGATCCTCGAGGCGAACCACATCCTCGAGCTCCGGAGTCGAGACTTCGATGATGTCACAACCTCCCGGGCCGGCCGTCATCCTGTGGCGGGTTCCCGGTCGTACCCGAAAGACCATCCCGGGGCGAACCGCATGGTGCACCAGCTCCCCGTCCTCTTCGATCACGAGCTCGTACTCGCCTTGGAGGAGATACAGCGTCTCGTCCTTCTCTTCATGATATTGCAGGGAGAGCGCTTCTCCCGCGTTGACATGCAGGATCTTTCCAGCATATTTCTCGGTGTGAGCGAAAATCAGCTCGTAACCCCAGGGCTTCTCGATGGTTCGCACCTTGGACTCCATGCCGGGATCCTCCGTCTCGGTTATCTCTTGGACTCGCTTGAAAACCTGCGTCGCTCAGCCAATTCTAGGTCAATGACGCCTGCCGAGCCAGGTAGTTGTCCAGGCAGCGCTCGACTTCCGCTGCAGATCCCATGGTGAGACAGCGTTCCGTGGCTTCCTCGAGCGCTCGGACTTCCAGGTTGCGGATCTGGGCCTTGATTCCCGGAATCGACCGGGGACTGACCGAGAGACGTCGCAGGCCCATTCCAAGAAGCAGAGCCGTGTAGCGCTGATCGCCAGCCATTTCTCCGCACATGGAGACCTCGACACCGTTGTCCCGCGCGCAGTCGAGCACGAATCGAATCATCCTCAAGATCGCTGGATGCAGAGGCTGATAGAGGTAGGAGACATGCTCGTTGTTGCGATCGACTGCCAGGGAATACTGAATCAGATCGTTGGTCCCGATGGAGAAGAAATCCACCTCCTGGGCGAGCACGTCTGCGATCAGGGCAGCGGCGGGGACCTCGATCATGATGCCCAGCTTGTAACTTCGGCTGAATTCGACTCCTTCGGTCTCGAGCTCCTCCATCACCTCCTCCGCGAAGGCACGAAACTCGAAGATCTCGTCCCTCGCCGAGACCATGGGCAGCATGATCCAGAGGTTCTTGCCCACCCCTGCCCTGAATAGACCCCGCAGCTGGACTTTGAAAATGTGGGGTCGTGCAAGGGTCAGTCGGATACCCCTCAACCCGAGGACGGGGTTCTCCTCGTCGGTCGCCATGACTTCGCGGGCCAGCTTCCTGCCACCGAGGTCGAACGTGCGGATGAGGACTGGATGCGGGCTCATGGTGTCGAGCAGCTGACGATAGGTCGAAACGTGATCGTCCTCGGTAGGCAGCTCCGGAGCCCGCTCGATGTAGAGAAACTCGCTGCGGTACAACCCCA
>JAUWSP010000560.1 GCA_030610025.1 Acidobacteriota bacterium
AGGGCTCGCAGAAACGCCTTCTCGCAGGGAGTCACGCTTGTGCGCCAAGGTCTCGAGAAGGCTGTCGAAGGGCTTTGCGAACTTCTCGAGCCCCTCATTCTGGAGCTCCTCGGTGTTGGTCTGCAGATCGATCCCAAGAGCGGCGAGCTCGTCGATCTGCTGGCGGGCCCCACTCCAGTTCTCGAGAAGGGAGGGCCTGACCTTTCCGTGGTCCCGGAAGGCCTCCAGGGTCTCCGGCGGAATCGTATTCACGGTGTCGGAGCCAACCAGCTCTTCGACGTAGACCACATCTCGATAGGCGGGGTTCTTCGTGCTGGTGCTGGCCCACAAGACTCTCTGCGCGGCAGCTCCACGATCCCGCATCGGCTGGAAGGAAGCAGCCTCGAAGAGCTCCTTGTATCGAGCGTACGTCAGCTTCGAGTTGGCTATGGCGATCTTACCGAGGAGCGCCGCGGCCGCCTCGCCGCCGAGCTCTTCCAAACGCCCATCCACCTTGGTATCGACCCGACTGACGAAAAAGGAAGCCACCGAAGCCACGCTCTCCGGGCTCTGACATCGCTCCAAACCTCGCAAGTAGGCTTGTGCCACAGCCTCGTAGTGAGCCAAGGAGAACATCAGGGTCACATTGACGTTGATTCCGTCGGCAAGCAGCTGCTCGACAGCCGGAATGCACTCGGCGGTCGCCGGCACCTTGATCATCAGGTTGGGCCGGTCGACGCGCCGCCAGAGATGCCGCGCTTCGGCGACAGTGCCCTGGGCATCCCTGGCCAGGTGGGGAGAGACCTCGAGGCTCACGAAACCGTCCCGACCGTTCGTACTCTCGAACACCGTCGTCAGAATGTCCGCCGCCAGGCGTATGTCCTCGACGACCAGCGCCTCGTAGAGACTCTCCACCGCCCCCTGAGTCTCCCGCCTCGAGAAATCCTCAATGGCCGAATCGTACAGGTCGCTCTCGCCGATCGCTTTCTGGAAAATCGCTGGATTGCTGGTGACACCACTGACCCCATCCTCGGCCACCATGCGGCGAAGTGAGCCGTCGAGCAAGATGTCCCGGCGGATGTAATCCAGCCAGACCGCCTGCCCCTCAGCCTGAAGTTGTCGCAGAGAATTCATGGGCTCCTCCCGAAATTCGGGCCCATCGTATCAGGGGAGCTTCTTCGATGGGGCCTTTCCTTTTCGTCTCGCGACGGGTTGTTCGAGCGCCTCTCTGAGGGTAAGCTGCCTGGAACAGTGATCGAACAACTTCGCCTCCCGTTGTCGCAATCGAAGGGGGATACGATGCACCACCACCGCCTCTTGGCCCTGGTTTCCGGCCTTCTCGCCCTGGTCATCATCGCTCCTGCCGGGGCCCAGTCCTGGCGCGGCTCGGAAGCCGTCGGAGTCCAGGCATCCGACTCGAAGGGCAAGCCGATTGCCGGCGCCCGGGTCGTTCTCACCTATCAGGGACGGGGATCGGAGAGCAATCCTCCCGAAGTGGCGACGGATCCAAAGGGCCGAGCCGTTGCCGCGGGTCTCGCAACAGGCTCGTGGCAACTCGAGGTACAACACCCGGATTTCCTTTCGTACGTAGCGGTATTCGATTTGAAGCAAGGCAAGAAACCCTCGATCAACGCCTCCTTCCTCGAGGCCAGCGGGCGCTCCTTGACTCCGATGAAGGTCAAGCTTTCCAAAGGAAACCCAAGGGACGCCAGCCCTCCCCTACCTACCCGGGAAGCTCGCTTCCCGGCTCCGCCGCCGTCGGAGCCGGATCGCCCAGCCGTCGCAGCCGAGGTCGCTCCGACCTCACCGTCAGTGGAGACCACCCTAGCTCCAGAGCCGACCACCGCCGACGAGCCGACTCCACAGGAACAGGCGACGCTCGAACCGGAGCCGAGCGCAGAAACCCCGGTGGCCGAGGAGCCCTTGACCCCCTCCTCGACCCGGCGCCCACCAAAGATCGAGGAGACGACGATCTCAGAGGTCCAGAAGGCGCCAGTCCCCGCACCCACGCCGGTGCCTGTGCCCGAGCCGGAACAGGAAGAGCTGCCAGCTCACCAACAGGCGAGTCCTCCGACGTTGGAGCCATCGGCACCCCCTGTACCGGCGACCGAACCCCAGCCGGAGCCCACGGTGGAAGCTACCGCCACTGAGCCGGAACCAGAGATCCAACCGGACAGGCCCGCCGAGCCCATACAGATCGCTGAAATACCGGTCGAACGCGAGCCGGAGCCCGAGCCAGAGATCCAGCCGGACAGGCCCGACGAGGTCCTGCAGATCACTGAAGTACCGGTCGAACGCGAGCCGGTGGCGGCTCCGAGCCAGGAGCCTCAGGCAGAAGCGGCCCCCCTGCCGGTAGAGCAGGTCGAAGTAGAGGCACCTCCGGCACCAGAGCCCCAAGCGCCAATGCAAGCGAAAGCAGTACCGCCCACGGCCCCGGCTCCGGTACCGGCCGCAGCGACCTTGGTACCAGCCGACAAGCCTGCGATCTCCTCCTATCGCGATGGAAGCTGCGAGGAGTGCAGAATCGGAGAATGGGCGGTCGCGGCCACTCAGGCAGTCGCTGCGGGAGGTGTGCCGTGTCCAGTCGAAGCGACCCAGGGTGCGCGAGATGCCTCCGACAGCCTTGGGAATTCCATGCAACTGGAGCTCTCCGGCTTCGTCGGACCCACGGCCGATGGCTCGAGCATCGAGGCACTGGCTTCCGTGGAGCCCGAGATCTCCCAGGCTTATCGGCAGCAGTTGGCTCCCTACCTGGGAGGCTCCAGCAATTGCCAGGTGGTTTCAGTGGTTCTTCCGAAGTCGGTCCGCTTCG
>JAUWSP010000537.1 GCA_030610025.1 Acidobacteriota bacterium
AGATCGACTACCGCCCCTGTGGCAACCTCGATGCGCTTCAGCACATTGTTCGTTTCACCCCTGACCGCCAAGAACCTGCCATCGGGAGACCAGGCAGGGCTCGCACCGGGCCCGATTAGCTCGGCCATGGGATTCTCCACGCCAAGATCGAGCAGGTAAATCCTACGCTCGAACCTGTTGCCCCGACCGTGGCTGAAGAGGTCACCAAAAGCGACCACGGGGCCGACATACCCCTCAGGTGCGGTTGGAGCCCAGACCGGGCTGTTCATAAACCCCACCTCGGCTGGCGTCACAGATTCTAGGGTCCACGAATCTCTCACATCACCGCTTTCCCTGTTGATAATGGCGAGTTCGTACCGCCATTCGTCATTGCCCAGGGATACCGAATAGAAGATCAGAAGCTCAGTACCATCAGGGCTCCAGTCGAAGCCCCAGGTGGTGGCATCGCGGCGGTGGTAGATGGGAATGAGGTCCTGGCATGTGCCGGGTGGGGGAGTGCACGTATTGCTCGGATCAGCAACGACGACAACGTAATGCCCGTATCCATCGCCGTTCAGCTCGAAAGCATCTGCCCAGACCCGAAGGGCCACTTCGTCCCCTCTCGGTGACCACTTGGGGTTCCCATCGGCCCCTTCATAAATCAACCCATCAAGTTCAGGAAAAGCTGTGCCCTGTGCCGCCAGTCTGCCAGGCCAGCCAATGATCTGCGGCGGGATGTCCTCGGGGCATGCCCTGGAGGACTGAGTGGGTGGGTCTGCAAGGCCGAGTCGGAACACGCCATTAAGAATCGCCCAGTCTTCGTAATTTATCTCAGTGATGATCAGACTTCGCCCGTCTGGAGACCACTCAGGCAGAGTCGGAATATCGCCACTCCCAAGAGGTGGTCCACAGGGCTCGTAGACATAGATCGGGTTCGAGCCATCCGACTCCATGAGCCAGATCTTGCCCGGGGGTAGGGTCTTGCCCGGTGTGGCCGCCGTGGGCCTGCCGTACCAGGCGATCTCGAGGTCGCCTCCCTGGGCAATCACAGACGACACGACCATCAGGACTAACACCACAATTAGACACTTCGACACTGCTTTCATCCCATCCTCCTTTCGAGGTGTTCACAGATACAGATGCTCGAGAGGGGGAAACGTGACCGAAAGACATCCGTCCTTGGCGATGAGCTTTCGAGGCGGCGGCAAGACCGACTACAATCGATGGGAAGATCGCCCAGGTCCTGGGGGAACGATGCCAGTGGAGAGCGGTACAGCCGGTCTGGTGGAGCGGATCCGCCTCGGTGAGTCCGAAGCCGAGGCAGAGCTGGTGGAACGCTTCCATTGCCGGATCTTCGCCATGGCCCTGGCCAGGACCGGAGACCGCGAAGTCGCCAGCGACCTCGCGCAAGAGGTCATGATCTCTGTGTTGTGCGCTCTCCGCGAGGGTCGCCTGCGCGATCACGATGGTCTCGCCGGCTACATCTACACCACTGCCCGAAACAGGATCAGCTACTTCTTCCGTGGCCGTGGCCAGCGGAACGAGGTAGCGCTGCCCGACGAAATCGAGATCGACCTGCCGGATCCCGAACAGTGTTTCGAGAACGCGGAGCGGCATCAACTGGCCCTCCGCGCAATCCGGGACCTGAAGTCCAGCGATCAGGCCCTCTTGCAGCTCAGTCTCATCGACGGCTTGAATCCGGCCGAGATTGCTGCTCGAATGGGCTTGAGCTCCGAGGTCGTCCGCAAACGAAAGTCGCGAGCTCTGCGCCGGGTGCGAGAGTTTCTTGAAGAGAAGAGGTCACGAATTGGCTGAAACCGCTACTCCTAGAGAGGGAGCTACTGTGGACTGCAAGGCCGTGACTGAGAACGACATCCTCGAGCGCTACTTCGCCGGCCAGCTGAGCGAGGCCGAATCGGAAACGTTCGAGGAGCACTTCTTCGAGTGCAACGGCTGCTCTGAAGCGCTGAAAGATCACGTGGCGGTGCGTGCCGCCCTTTCCGAGCTGCCTCGAACCGAGCCAGCTCAACCCAACCGCTTCGGTGCCCAGATCCATCCATGGTGGTTGCTGGCAGCCGCGGCGCTCGTGCTCGGGTTGGGGCTGGCGTTCTGGCTCGCTCCCTGGAATGGCCCGCCGTCGGGTCAGGCGGTACTCGCCAGTTCGGAGGTCGAAGCCCCTCCCTATGAACCTAGAAATCTGCGCACCGTGGCAGGGGGAGGCGAGCGTCTGTTCAACGAGGCGATGACGGCCTATCAAGATGGTGCCTACGCCAAGGCAATTCCTGGGCTGGAGGCTGCAATCGAGCTCGATCCCGATCTCGACAAGGCCCACTTTTACCTCGGCGCCTGCTACCTCCTGGAAGACCAGCCCGACAGGACCATCGATAGCCTGAGCCGTATTGCCCAGATGGAAAATTCTCAATATCGGGAATGGGCCTATCTCTACCGGGCCAAGGCCTACCTTCGCCTAGAAGATCTCGAATCAGCGCGCAAGGATCTGTCCGAGGTGATCCTGATGGATGGCGAGCTGCGAACGCAGGCGCAGGAAGTTGTCGACCAGCTTCCCGATTGAGTCGAGCGATGCCGAAGAAAGCTCGGCAATTTGCATTCCTTTGGGCTGGATTCGCGATCATCTTGGGAGCAGTGGTCGCCTCCGGCGATGCCCAATTTGCGACCACCTCCACAGAAACGATTGAGCAGCTGATCTACGCCGGCCACTACGCCGAAGCGGAGAGGGTCGCCCGAGATCTCCTTCCCCGAATCGAAAGAACGACGGGCTCGGATTCGCTCGAGGCTGCCGCGCTGCTGGACCTCCTCGTCGAAGCCCTATGGCGCGGCGGGAAGTCGAGCCTGCCGGAGACGCGGGAGCTTGCGGATCGCTCACGGGCG
>JAUWSP010000184.1 GCA_030610025.1 Acidobacteriota bacterium
CGGGGGTCGAGAAAGACCTCGCGAATCGCTTCACCCAACGGCGTACCACCGGGCTCCTGCGCCACCTGGCACTCGACACCGTTGTCCTCCAACCAGTGAAATGCCTCTTGGAGATGGGTCGACTTACCGCTCCCGTCGAGTCCTTCGAAAGTGATGAAGAGCGCCGTCATGAAGACGAAACTACCATGTACTTTCGAACATCACGGGTCGAATCGCCGGCGCTCTTCCGGCTGCACGACCGGGCAACCCTGGCTGGGTCGCGAAAACAGTCGAGCCCGCCGTGCTGCGACGGCATCGTAGAGAGAATCCCTGTAGCGGCGCGGCAGCCAGGCCAGGACCCTTCCGAGGGCCCTCCAAACCCCGCCGAGATTCTCCAGAACATGAAGTGCACCCTCTGAGCGCAGGAGGAATCGACCGTCACCAGACGAAACCACCAGGGTTTCAGGAAGGCGGCTTCGAACCACTTCGGGTACCTGGCTGAGGAAGGTCTCCCCCCGCAGTGGAGCAAAACGAAAGTGTTCCTTTCGATCGTGGCGAAGAACGAAGCGAACAGCACGATGGCACAGACCACACTCACCATCGAAAAAGATCACCTCGGGGTCTGCCGGCATTTCATCGAAGGATAACTCGACACACAGGCAGTCAGTTCCCATCTCTGTTCCAGAACCGTGGAGGCTCCCAGATCCGGGGCCCGGTATTCGTCTCTCGGCCCTTGACATGTGACAGCGGTTGGAAGAGGATTTCGAGTGGCGGCGGGTGCTTCATCTTCCACTCCGGTCGAACGACCGACAACCCCTGGGAAAATGGTGAAAATACTGATTCCGAAAGAGAGACGCGCGGGTGAAACTCGCGTGGCAGCAACACCTGAAACAGTCAAGCGACTCATCAAGGACGGTTTCGATCTTCGGATCGAGGCCGGCGCCGGAGAGAATTCATTCCTACCGGATAAGGCCTATGAGGAAGTAGGCGGCAAGATCGTCGAGGGTGGCCCGTCAGCTTGGGCCGAGGCCGACGTCGTGCTCAAAGTCGCTCCCCCGGAGATCGACGAAATCGAGGCTCTGAAACCAGAAGCCATCGTCATCGGGCTCCTCGACCCCTATCGCGAGCCCGAGATGGTGCGCCAGCTGGCCTCCGGCCGCATCACATCTCTGGCCATGGAGCTGGTGCCGCGAATCACGCGCGCTCAATCCATGGACGTCCTTTCTTCTCAAGCCAATATCGCCGGTTACAAGGCCGTCATCCTGGCCGCCAGCCGACTGACTCGCTACTTCCCTTTGCTGATGACGGCCGCGGGTACGATTCCCCCGGCCAGGGTCGTGATCATGGGGGCAGGAGTCGCCGGCCTCCAGGCCGTGGCAACCGCCAAGCGCCTGGGCGCGATCGTAGAGGTCTCCGACATTCGAGAAGAGGTCAAGGAACAGGTCGAGTCGTTGGGCGGCCGGTTCATCGATCTGCCCTTCGAGGAGTCCGGAGAAGGGGCTGGAGGCTATGCCAAGGAGATGGGCGAGGACTTCCTGCGTCGACAAAGAGAGATCCTGACCGAGCATGTCGGCGCAGCGGATGTGGTCATCACCACGGCGCAGGTGCCCGGCAAGCAGGCTCCGCGACTGCTGACCCGCGACATGGTCGACGCCATGCGCCCCGGCGCGGTGGTCGTCGATCTGGCGGCCGAGCAAGGGGGCAATTGCGAGCTCTCCCGGGCCGGCGAAGAAGTCGTCCACAACGGCGTGCTGATTCTCGGACCCGTGAATCTCGCCGCCAGCATGTCTCACGACGCGAGCATGGTCTACGCTCGCAATGTACTGGCTCTTCTAGAGGGCATGATGAAGGAAGAGTCCATCCAGATCGATCTGGAGGACGAGGTCGTGGCCGGCAGCCTGCTGACCCATGCAGGCGAGATCGCCCACGCGCCAACGGCTGAGAAGCTGCGAGGAGAACAGCCATGATGGGACCCCTTCTGGTAGGAATCTATGTTTTTGTTCTGTCGATCTTCGTGGGCGTAGAGATCATCACGAAGATTCCGCCGACACTTCACACACCCCTGATGTCTGGAGCCAATGCCATTTCCGGCATCACCCTGGTCGGCTCCCTGGCCGCTGCAAGTAGCGGGGCGCTCGTGATGAGCAGCTTCTTCGCCTTTGTCGCGATCATCTTCGCCACCATCAACGTGGTGGGCGGTTTCCTGGTCACCGATCGCATGCTCGGCATGTTCAGCAAGAAGAAGAAGAAGAAGGCCACGTCATGAACGACGCTCTGAACAACATCATTGTCCCCGTTCTCTATCTGCTGTCGGCGGTTCTCTTCGTCTTCGGATTGAAGGGCCTGACACGGGTGCGCTCCGCTCGCCGAGGCAACGCCCTTGCAGCCTTGGCGATGCTCATCGCCATCGTGACGACGTTGCTGGACCTCGGCAGGGTGGACTACCAGTGGATCATCGCCGGCCTGATCGTCGGTGGCCTGGTCGGCGCCATCGCAGCCATCAAGGTCGAAATGACAGCGATGCCCGAGATGGTCGCACTCTTCAATGGTTTCGGCGGTGGAGCGTCGGCTCTGGTGGCGCTGTCCATCGTGTGGAAAGTGCTCGTCGAGCCTGCCTACCCCGGATCGGCAGCCGCAGCGCTGGGTGGCGCCTCCGCCATCACCGCCTTCCTGTCGATCCTCATCGGCTCGATCACGCTGTCCGGCAGCTTCGTGGCTTTTCTGAAGCTGAGCGGCAAGATCGGTGGACAACCGACGCTGATACCGGCCCGACACGTGATCAACAGCGTGCTTTTCCTGGGCTGCGTGACGGCAGGGATCTACATCGGATTCTTCAGCCATGAGCCCTCCAGCATGATGATGGGTGCTCTGGTGGCCACCATCATCAGCCTCATTCTGGGCGTGCTCATGGTGATTCCCATCGGGGGCGCCGACATGCCGGTAATCATCTCCCTCCTGAACTCGCTATCCGGCCTCGCTGCCGCCATGACCGGCTTCGTGTTGAGCAACAACGTGCTCATCATCAGCGGAGCCCTGGTCGGAGCCTCGGGCCTCATCCTGACGCAGATCATGTGCGTGGCGATGAACAGGACGCTCGGCAATGTCCTGTTCTCCGGCTTCGGCCAGGAGGGTGGCTCGGCGGATGCAGGAGAGTACGGCAACGTTCGCTCCTACAGTCCCGAAGAGGCCGCCATGGTTCTGGAGACCGTCGAGTCGCTAGTCATCGTCCCGGGCTACGGTCTCGCCGTGGCCCAGGCGCAGCACACGGTCAAGGAGCTCGCGGATCTGCTGCAAAAACGTGGGGTCAAGGTCAGCTACGCGATTCATCCTGTGGCGGGTCGAATGCCCGGTCACATGAACGTGCTGCTGGCCGAAGCCGACGTGCCCTATGAGCAGTTGATCGAGATGGACAAAATCACTCCGGAGTTCAAGCAGACCGATGCCGTGCTCGTCGTGGGCGCCAACGACGTGGTGAATCCCGCGGCGGAGAAGGACCCGAAGAGCCCGATCGCCGGGATGCCGGTCCTTCAGGTCTGGGAAGCGCAAACGGTCATGATGATCAAGCGCTCCTTGAGTCCGGGTTTCGCGGGCATCAAGAACGAGCTTTTCGAGTACGACAACAACATGATGGTCTTCGGCGACGCCAAGAAGGTCCTGCAGGAGATCGTCAGCGAGGTCAAGAGCCTGACCGCCGCGGCCTGACCTCGAATCCCGGCCAGAACCCTCAGGCCGAAGCTGTTGGTACGCTCACGGGGCGCCATCGCAGTTGCCGGTGGTGCCCCGTCGGCGTAGAATCCCCAAGCAATAGGTCACCCGAGGCTCCGTTCCCCGAAGCAGCCCGACAGCCGGAGACAGCCCTCCTTTTGCGCCTGCTCGGGGCAGGCAAGGGCCAGTTGCGATGGGCGAGCAACAAGTCAACACTCAACTCGACGCCGAGCAGCTCAGGCTGTTCAGTCGCAAGCTGCTGACCGACCTCCGGGCGCTCGAGACCATGCTCGCCGACGGTTTCTTCGAGACCAAGGTGCGACGCATCGGGGCCGAGCAGGAGATGTTCCTGGTCGATCGGGATTGGCGCCCGGCCCTGGTCGCCCCAGAGCTTCTCGAGCGCATCGACGACCCCCACTTCACCACGGAACTGGGGCGCTTCAATCTGGAATGCAACCTCGACCCGATCACACTGGGGGGAACCTCTCTCAGGGAGATGGAGCGGCAGCTCACGGTCCTGCTGCACAAGGCCCGTCTGGCCGCAGAGGGTCTAGAGGTCGAAGTCGTTCTGTGCGGCATTCTTCCGACTCTGGAAAAAGCCGATCTCAGCCTCGAGAACATGACGCCACGGCCGCGATACTTCGCCCTCAACGAGGCGATAAGCCGGCTGCGCGGCGAGCACTACCACCTGCACCTCAAGGGTCGCGATGAGATCAACGTCACGCACGACAACGTCATGCTGGAGTCCTGCAATACCAGCTTCCAGGTGCACTTCCAGGTGAAGCCCGAGAATTTCGCCCGTCTCTACAACGTCGCTCAAGCGGTGGCCGCTCCGGTTCTGGCAGCCACCACCAACTCGCCCATGCTGTTCGGAAGACAGCTCTGGAGGGAGACCCGGATCGGCCTGTTCCAGCAATCGATCGACACGCGCTCCCCTGCTGGGCACCCCAGGATGCAAAGCCCGCGCGTGAGCTTCGGTCGGCGGTGGGTCGACGAGTCGGTCGTTGAGATCTACAAGGAGGACATCTCCCGCTTTCGGGTCCTCATGAGCACCGAGGTGGACGAGGATCCGTTCGAGGTCATGGAGCGCGGGACGGCGCCTCAGCTGCAAGCTCTTCGCCTGCACAACGGCACGATCTATCGGTGGAATCGGCCCTGCTATGGAGTTTCGGACGGCAAGGCGCATCTTCGCATCGAGAATCGGATTCTCCCGGCCGGTCCGACACCGCTCGACGAAGTGGCCAACGCCGCTTTATGGTTCGGCCTGCTGAACGGAGTGTCCACAGTCTTCCCGGACGTAACCGAGGTGATGGAGTTCGACGTCGCGCGGGAGAACTTCGTTGCCGCCGCTCGCCTGGGTCTGGGAGCCCACTTGAGCTGGCCCGAGAGAGGGAACATTCCGGCCCAGCAGCTCCTCCTGGTGGAGTTGCTGCCCGTGGCTCGGCAGGGTCTGCAGGAGCTCGACACCGATTCGTCCGATATCGATCGATACCTGGGCATCATCGAGGAGAGAGTTCGCAGCCTGCGCACCGGATCTCAATGGCAAGTGGACTCCTACGACAAGATGAAATGCGACGGATCGCAGGCCGAGTGCCTTTCGGCCATCGTGGCAGCCACGGTCAGTCGACAACGCACCGAGCAGCCCGTTCATACCTGGGAACTGGCCTCGCTCGAGGAGGCCGGGGACGGCAAGAAGCATCACCTACGGGTCGGCCAGCTGATGACCACCGACTTGTTCACGGTCAACCAGGATGAGCTGGTGGACATCGTGGCCTGTGTCATGAACTGGCATCACATTCGCCATGTTCCGGTCGAGGACAACCTTCACCGGCTTGTGGGACTGGTCACCTATCGTTCACTGCTGAGACTGCTGGCCGACAATACCGCCGGAGAGGAACATCGCCCTGTCCCCGTCAGCGAAATCATGAAGACCGATCTGGTGACGGCTCGAGCCTCGATGTCCACGCTCGAAGCCATCCGGCTGATGCGAGACCGCGGCGTCAGTTGCCTGCCTGTCGTCGACAAACGGAAGCGGCTGGTGGGCATCGTCACGGAGCGGGACTTCATGTCCATTGCCGGTCGCTTGCTGGAGGCCTACCTCAGCTAGGAGAAGCTGATCTCGACCATGCCCCCTCTCCCCAGAACGACGCTACGGCTGGTTGTAGGCGCGATCGCCCTGGCAAGCCTGGCCTGCCAGGCTCCCGAACCCACCCCGGCCGGCCCGAAGCGCATCGAGAATCCCGATCTCGGCATCGCCATAGCTGCTCTGCCGGAAGCATTCGAGGTGGAAACGAACCAGGGATCCGAGCTGCGCTTGTCGGCTCCGGGGCCGAATGGTGCCGGCAGCATCGAAATCGCGGTCGAGCCTGCGGGCTCCGCTGCCATCAACTTGCCAGC
>JAUWSP010000534.1 GCA_030610025.1 Acidobacteriota bacterium
GAAGGGAGCGAGGGCGAATTCCCGGCTTCCGAGGCTGACCTGGATCGTCCCCTCTTTGTCGGGATCGTCCCCGCGCATCAGAGTCACATCGAGGCCACTGCGGCGTCCAAGCTCTTCGGCGATCGGTCCAACGAACACTGCCAGAACACCCCGTTGCCCTCCGGTAGCGGCGCCGACGAGAGTCGGAGTTTCATTGGCTATTGCCACGAAGGGTCGATTCGGCTGTCGGCCGTCGGCTTCCGTCGCTTCCGTCTGGCTGGTAGCTAGCCACTCAGGCCAGCGAGACGGCAGCAGCTTCGAACCTGCCACTCGGCGACCCTTGCGGTAGTAGGCGAAATCGATCGGATCCGCTGGATCGAATTTCGATTGGTGGCCACTGGCGAACTCGAGCATCGTGGTTTCGGCCGCATGCTGTACCTCGAGCTGGAGCGAGCTCGCGGCATCGCGATAGAGGTGCCCGAGAAAATAGCCACTCAGGAGAAAGCCGTTGAGAATCAGGAGCAGGGCCAGCAACGGGATGGGAAAGATCCCGATGAGGAAGTACGAGAACGCCAGTCTTCGACCGACACTCCACAGGAACTTCTGTAGACCCTTCCACAGCAGCCAGAGCAAGGCCAGCAGGGCGAGGCCGAGCAGCAGTCCTTTGGCCAGGAGAGAGAGGAGGGAAGACTCCGCAGCCAGGGCGACCACGGTCAACAGGGCGATGACCAGAGCCAGGAGGGCCAGGAGAGACGTGCGGAGAAGAACTGAGGCTCTGGGCATTGAAGATCGGGACCAAATGGGAGAGTGAAGCCTGGGACAACCCGAACTACGAGAATCATCGGAGAAAGGTTCGCCAAGAGAACCGGCCCATGGTTGGAGCCGGGTCGTCCAGCAGCCGACCCATCCGCCTTCCTTCGGGCGCCGAATCCATCATAGCTCGATTTCCGATCTCGAGCCCGAACGGCAGCTTTCTGGTAAACTCCCGGCTCCGGAGGGGGATATCGATGCGCTCTTCCAGCTCTACCTCCGGACTCGAATGGATCCCGTTGACGTTGATGATCGAGCCTAGCCTAGCTCTAGGTTCTCCTTTATCCCAAAACCCTTTGGTGAAGGATCGATGACTACTCGAACCACTGAAGAAGAATCCGTCTCAAAGCGCCAGGTAAAGCACGAGAAGATGGACGAGGTCGTCGTCCGCTTCGCGGGCGATTCCGGTGATGGAATGCAGCTCACCGGCAACCAGTTCACCAGCACCTCGGCCCTGGTCGGCAATGACCTGGCCACCTTCCCGGACTTCCCTGCCGAGATCAGGGCCCCTGCCGGCTCGATTGCAGGTGTCTCGGCGTTCCAGGTCCGCATCGCCGACTACGACATCCATACCCCGGGCGATTCCCCGGATGCGCTCGTGGCGATGAATCCCGCGGCCCTGAAGAAGTCGCTGCCGGATTTGCGCCCCAACGGCATCATTATCGCGAACGCCGACGAGTTCGTTGATCGCAATCTCAAGAAGGCGTGCTACGAGAGTAATCCCCTCGAGGATGGGAGCCTGGAGGGGTATCGTCTGTACACCGCTGCGATTACGAGCATGACCCGGCTGGCGCTGGAAGACACGGGGCTGGATCTGAAGACCCAGGACCGCTGTAAGAACTTCTTTGCCTTGGGGATGATCTACTGGATGTACAACCGTCCGGTGGAGACCTCTATCTCCTGGCTGCATCGGAAGTTCAAGCGGCGGCCAGAGATTGCCGAAGCCAATGTCAAGGCGCTGAAGGCCGGCTACAACTTCTGCGATATTACCGAAGTCTTCCAGGTGCGATACGAGGTGGAACCGGCCCAGCTCGAGCCGGGCTTCTACCGCAATGTCATCGGCAACAACGCCCTCGCGGTCGGGCTGGTGGCAGCCAGTCGACGCAGCGGCCTGCCGCTCTATCTGTGAAGCTATCCGATCACGCCGGCCAGCGACATTTTGCATGAGTTGGCCCGTTTCAAAAACTACGGTGTCACCACGTTCCAGGCGGAGGACGAGATCGCAGCAGTCTGCGCAGCCATCGGTGCTTCGTTCGGAGGCGCCTTGGCGGTGACCACCACCAGCGGCCCAGGCCTCGCCCTCAAGTCAGAGGCGATCAACCTGGCTGTCATGGTGGAGCTTCCACTGGTCATCTGCAATATCCGGCGTGGCGGCCCGTCCACCGGTCTTCCCACCAAGACAGAGCAGTCGGATCTCCTGCAGGCCATGTTTGGCCGTAACGGCGACTCGCCGATACCCGTTCTCGCCGCCAACTCACCGGCCGACTGTTTCGATACCGCAATGGAGGCCTGCTATATCGCCGTCAAGTACATGGTTCCGGTCATCCTTCTGTCCGACGGCTACATCGCCAACGGCTCGGAGCCATGGAGGTTGCCCAGCCTGGAGTCGCTGCCCGACCTTCAAACAGAGTACTGGTCGACTGCGGAAGGATTCGAGCCCTATTCTCGCGACGAAGAGACCCTGGCCCGGCCTTGGGGGATACCGGGCACTCCGGGCCTCGAGCACCGCGTCGGTGGGCTGGAGAAGGAAGACCTCACTGGCAATGTCTCCTACAGTGCGACCAATCACCAGAAGATGACCTACTACCGGGCCGAGAAGGTGAGGCGTATCGCCAGGGAGATCCCGGATCTGGAAGTCAATGGCGACACTGAAGGCGACCTCCTGGTCATCGGCTGGGGAAGCACGTTGGGTGCTGTCACCGGCGCCGTTCGACAGGCGCGCCGCGAGGGCATGAAGGTCAGTCAGATCCACCTGAAGCACCTCAATCCGTTCCCATCCAACCTGGGCGATGTCTTGGGCCGCTTCCAACGCCTCATGGTGCCAGAAATGAACTCCGGTCAACTGGCGTTTCTACTCCGGGCCGAGTTCCTGCGAGAGGTGATCAGTCAC
>JAUWSP010000167.1 GCA_030610025.1 Acidobacteriota bacterium
GGCGCCGCCCTCGACTGTGGGCGCGGCGGGCTCGAGTTGTGCCAGACCGAAGGTGACCAGGAGAACCGCGGCCAGCGCCACCCCAATCAGGAGGGTTCTCTTGCGCTTCTTCTGACGCTTCAAGTCGGCTCGCTGTACGTCCATCTGTTCGATCTCCACCGGACACTAGAGCATGGCTCGTGCCAACCTTCGACGCAGATCTAAGCTACTGATATAGAGGGGCTTATGGGATTTTTCGTAAAGGCTCTGAATGTTCGATTATGGGACGAAAAGCCCGATTTCGGAATGCCTGCGAGGGGCACTGGGAGACAAGGGGCACCCAAGCTGCTTGCACCCCGGTCCGATACAATGCAGTCTGACTTCGATCCAGCCACCTGTTGAGCCCGTGGCGGTCCAACCATGATCGGTAAGACGGTCTCCCACTATCGGATCCTCGAGAAGCTCGGGGGTGGTGGGATGGGTGTGGTCTACAAGGCAGAGGACACGACGCTGGGGCGCCTGATTGCGCTCAAGTTCCTGCCACCGGAAGTCGCGGAGAATCCGCAGCTTCTCGAACGCTTCGTACGCGAAGCCAAGGCCGCCGCCGCCCTCAACCATCCTCACATCTGCACGATTCACGAGATCGGCGAGCACGATGGCGCCCCGTTCATCGCCATGGAGCTCCTGGAGGGCCAGACCCTGAGAGCTGCGATCACCGGTGGCCCCATGTCCGAGATCCGGCTGCTGCAGATGGGCCAGGAGGTGGCCGAGGCTCTCGTCGAGGCTCACGCCAAAGGCATCGTGCATCGCGACATCAAGCCGGCCAATTTGTTCGTTACCCGTTTGGGACACGCCAAGATTCTCGATTTCGGACTCGCCAAGTTGGCTCCACAGGCCGGCGGAATGGAAGCGGTCGCAGGCCGTTCGACCGATCCGACCGAGGCCGACCTCACTCGGCCAGGCTCGGCAGTCGGAACCGTGGCCTACATGTCGCCCGAGCAGGCCCTCGGTGAGGAGGTTGATGCTCGCAGCGATCTCTTCTCCTTGGGGGCTGTGCTCTACGAAATGGCCACCGCGCGAAAGGCGTTCGACGGGGCTTCGCCTGTGGCGATCTTTGATGCCATCCTGCACAAGGAGCCGACGGCGGTGGCTCGCATCGTGCCGGAGATCTCGCCCGAAGTCGAGCAGGTCATCGTCCGGTTGCTGCAGAAGGACCGCGATCTGCGGTATCAGACAGCCGCCGATCTGGTGGCCGACCTGCGGCGCCTCGAGCAATCGTCGAACTCTGGGCGGTCGGCGACCATCACTGAAACGGCACCAACCGCTCCGGCTGAGCCGTCGCCGCCGATGACCGGGAATCAGCATTCGCCGAAGAGTCGTCCGGCGGGTCCTCCGCGGTCGATGTGATCAACCGCGCCGGGGCCCGTCACTGGAAGGCAATCGCAGCCGTCATGCTGTTGCTTGGTTTGGGCGCCGCAATTTGGATGTGGAAAGCGACTCGCCAGCCAGCCCTGACCGAGGAGGATGTCCTGGTCCTGACCGATTTCGTCAACACTACCGGCGATCCGGTCTTCGACAGAACGCTCAAGCAGGCGGTCGAGGTCAAATTGCGTGAGTCTCCGTTCCTGAATGTCTATCCAGACGCCAAGGTGCGGGAGACCCTCGATCTCATGAAACGCTCGCCTGACGAGCGGATTACCCAGACTGTCGGTCGCGAGATCTGCCAGCGACGAGGGCTGAAGGCGATGCTGACGGGACAGATCGCTCCGCTTGGCAAGCGATACGTCGTCACTCTCGAAGCGCTGGAGTGTGAGTCGGGCGAGACGCGGGCGCTCCATCAAGTCGAGGTCGATTCGAAGGAAGACGTCCTCGGAGCGGTAGGCTCCGCCACTTCTCAGATGCGCAGCCAGCTCGGTGAGAGTCTGGCGTCGATCGACAGATTCGACACTCCGATCGAAGAGGCCACTACGGCGTCGCTCGAGGCTTTGAGAGCCTACAGCCTGGGCCAGGAGCAGGTGGGCGATGAAGCATCCGTGCCGTTCTTCGAGCGAGCTCTCGAGCTCGACCCTGGCTTTGCTCTGGCCTATGCGCGTCTCGGGGTGGTCTTTCGCAACTTTGGCGAGTTGGAAAAGGCCGCTGAGTACCAGAGGCGAGCTTACGAGCTGCGCGATCGAGTCAGCGAGCGTGAGCGCTTGTACATTACTTCGCACTACTATGCCTCGCTGGGAGATCGCGAAAAGGAGAACGAAACCCTCGAACTCATGAAGCAGACCTATCCCAGGGACTGGGTCGCGCCTCACAACATGGCACTGAATTTGATGAGTTTTGGGGATTTCGACCAGGCGCTGATCAATGCCCAGGAAGCTCTTCGACTGGCGCCTGATCAAGCCTTTGCGAATCACAAGGTCGCGTGGGCCTATCGTTGCCTGGGACGCCTAGACGAGGCCAAGGTCGTGGGAGAACAGGCTCTCGATCGAGGTCTGGATGTCGTCTATCTTCGAGAGAACCTGGCTCTTATCGCCGCTGCAGAGGGGGATATGGACTCTCTTCGGGAGCACCTCGACTCTCAGATCGGGACGATTCACGAATCGAGGACGCTCGCACTGGAAGCGGGGCTGGAGGCTCAGGCGGGAAGAATGGCCCGAGCAAGGGGGTTGATCCAACGGGCTGAACTGAACGCCCTGCAACAGGGCCTCAACGAGGGTGCTGCGAGGTTTCCTGCGTGGCTGAGTCTGGCAGAGGCCGAGATCGGCGAGACCAAGAGGTCCAGGGCCAGCGCCGAAGAGGCCCTATCGATCGCTCATAGCCGTAGCGCCCTGCCAGTCGCGACGCTGGCGCTGGTCCGGGTCGGCGATATCGCCGCCGCCATCAACCTCCTCGAAGAACTGGAGGCACGCTTTCCCCAACACACTCTGATTCAGACCGTCTGGATCCCATCGATCCGGGCGGCGATGGCTCTGGAGCGGGGTAGGCCAGACGAGGCGCTCAGTTTTCTGGAAACGGCGCGAAACTACGAGAACACACTGCAGATCTCGATCTACCTGCGGGGGCTGGCCTATCTGGAAGCCGGTGCTCCACCTGAAGCGGCCGCCGAGTTCCAACGATTGATACGTCTTGCCAGCGGTGTACCGCCCCTGATCCAACAACCTCTCAGTCGCCTAGGCCTGGCGCGCGCCTACGTGCTCACCGGCAACGAGATCGAGGCACGGAGGGCCTACCAGACCTTCTTCGAGGCCTGGCAGGAGGCCGACGAGGACATTCCAATCCTCCTCGAAGCCCGAGTGGAGTACGAGAACCTCCAATAACCAGCTTCTGTGTAGAGAGGGCGGGTCGGGACTGGTTGACACCCGCCAACACCATCGCTATATTCCTCAGTCCTCGCCATTCGTGGGGCCGTAGCTCAGTTGGGAGAGCGCTTGAATGGCATTCAAGAGGTCGTCGGTTCGATCCCGTCCGGCTCCACCATGATGAGTCTCACGAGTACAGTTGGGTAGAGATGTGACTGCGGACTTCCGAGGTGCGCGGTTCGCTATTCTTCTCACCCTCTGCTCACTAACTCGACCAAGCTCCACCGTCTGAGCCGAGCTCTGCGAAAGAGCAATTTGTGTGGCATCGAGCGCCACCTGACATAAGATCGCTGCACTTTGTTGGAGAGTTGCGGGTGTCCTTAGAGCCAGGCCAGAGTCTGCTGCACTACCGCATCGTCGACAAGCTCGGCGAAGGCGGCATGGGTGAGGTCTACCTGGCCGAAGACAGCAAGCTCAAGCGACAGGTGGCACTCAAGGTCCTGCCTTCCGAGATGGCGGGCGATCCGGACCGGCTGTCACGGTTTCAGCGAGAAGCCGAGACGATCGCGTCGCTGAGCCATCCCAACATCGTGACGATCTTCTCGGTCGAGGAGGCCGAGGGCATTCATTTCTTGACCATGGAGTGCGTCACCGGCAGGGCCATCGACGAGCTCTTGCCTGAGGGAGGCCTTGCTCTCGACCGGTTCTTGGCCCTCGCCATTCCGATTGCCGACGCTGTGGCGAGCGCTCATGAGCAGGGCATCATCCATCGCGATCTCAAACCGGCCAATGTCATGGTCACGGATGACGGCGAGCGGGTAAAGGTCCTGGACTTTGGACTGGCGAAGATGACCTCGAGCCGCGGCGCAGCCGGCGAGCTCGGGGAGCTACCCACCTTGGCCCAGACCCAGGAGGGGATGGTGATGGGCACGCCGCACTACATGTCGCCCGAGCAGGCCAAAGGCGAGGTCGTGGACCACCGCTCCGACATCTTCTCGCTCGGGGTGATGCTCTTCGAGATGGCGACGGGTGAGAAGCCGTTCGAGGGCACCAGTGCGATCGAGCTGCTCTCGGCCGTCCTCAGAGATCAGCCACCCCCGTTGAGCGAGACCCACCCGGAGCTACCCAGAAGTCTCGACCGCCTTGTCCAGCGCTGCCTCGAGAAGGCCCCGGACAATCGCTATCAGGCCGCTCGCGAGGTCTTGAACGATCTACTGGGGTTGCGCACCGGGTCGGAGAGCGGCCGCAAGCTGTTAACGGACCAGGCGGTCGCCACTGCTCAGCAGGCATCGGCCGATACAAAGTCGATCGTCGTTCTCCCTTTTGCCAATCTGAGCCCCGATCTCGACACCGAGTACTTCAGCGACGGGCTCACCGACGAGATCATCACCGATCTGTCGCAGGTCCAGGCACTGCGCGTGATCTCTCGTTCCTCGGCGATGCGCCTCAAGGGCGACGAGCGCGGCCTCGCGGCCATCGGCCGGGACCTCGCCTGCCGGTATGTGCTCGAAGGCAGCGTGCGGCGCGCGGCGAACAGTCTGCGGATCACGGCGCGCCTGGTGGACGCGCCGAACGATGCCCAACTCTGGGCCGACAAGTACGGGGGCACGTTGGACGACGTGTTCGACATCCAGGAGCGCGTGTCACGCTCAATCGTCGACGCTCTCGAGATCCAGCTGACGCCACGAGAGGCGGCGCAACTCGCCGAGCGGCCGATCGCCGACGTCCGCGCCCAGGAGAGCTATCTCCGCGCGCGGAGCGAGATCTGGAGCTTCCTCCCCGGTGCCCTGGATCGGGCCGTCAGCCACCTGGAAGCCGCGCTCCGACTGGTCGGCGACAACACCTTGGTCTACCAAGGACTCGGTGAGGCTTACTTCCAGTACGTGAATGTTGGGGCCGCGATAGGGCGCGAAGAGGAGCTCATCCGGAAGTCGGAATCGTGTGCGGACAAGATCTTCGCGCTGGAGACCGAATCGCCGCGCGGGTACCTCGTCCTTGCGAACACCCAGCTGGCTCGGGGCGACATTCACGGCTGTGGCCGGAGCTTCCGGCGCGTGTTGCAGGCCTATCCGAATGAGATCGTGGCGCTTCAGCTGTACACCCACGTGCTCGGCTGGCTGGGTGGGAAGCCGGACACCGCGGCGCCTTTCGCGGCCCGGCTGGTCGACATCGACCCGCTCAACCCGATGAGCCTGCTGGTGAGCGCCATGGTTCCGTTGTTCGCCGGTCGATTCTCGGAGGCGGTCCGAGCCGCGCGCCGCATGTTCGACCTCGATCCGGTCACCCCGGTCTGGCGTTCGAACTACGTCATGGCCCTGAGCTACGCCCGCCGGTTCGACGAGGCGGAGGCGTTGACCGAGGCGGTGGACGCTCAGCCCGACTCGGACATCGCCACGTGGCAGATGGGGCTCTTGCGGGCGGCCTGGCGGGAGGACCGCGCGGAGGTCTTGCGGCTCGCCGACGGCCCCTATCAACAGGTTGCCGCTTGGGATGCGGAAGTCCCTTGGTTTCTGGCGAGTGCCCATGCCGCGGTCGGCGCCAAGGACGAGGCGCTGCTCTGGCTCGACCGGGCGATCGAACGCGGGATGATCAATTACCCCTTTCTCTCAGAGCACGATTGGTCCTTGGACAGCATTCGCAGCGAGGCACGCTTCCGCCAAGCAATGGAGCGGGCCAGGCGCGAGTGGGACCGCTTCGAGGTGTGAGGATCCAGCCGAACCCGCCCCCTCGCGTTGCGGTTCACTCTGTTGCCGCGGGCTCGGCAGCCTCCTTGGTGGCCGTGAACTTCGATTTGCCCATCGGGCTCTCTCCGGTTCCGGTCATGGCCCCTTCCTCGACGGTGGCTTCGAGCTCCATCGCCATCTCCTGCTGACCCATCGCGAAGGTGGCCGTGAAGGCCAGCAGCTCGCCGTCGAACTGCACCTCGCTCACGGTGGCGGTTCCCATGACGAACTCCATCGAGCCGGCGATCTCCTCGTCCTCGAGCAGGAACTCCAGGCTGAACGGCATGAGCCTCCCTTCGGCGTCGACCTCACCGTTCCAGGTGCCGAGAAGAAGCGCGAGATCCTCTTCCGA
>JAUWSP010000073.1 GCA_030610025.1 Acidobacteriota bacterium
CGACACCGGTCACGAAGGAAGATGCGGGGGACAACAGCCAGATCAGGGTCCCGAGCAGGTCCTCGGGAGTACCGATCATGCCCATGGGGGTGTGGTCGACGATGGTACGCCCCCGCTCCGTCAGCTCACCACTGTCCTCATCCGTCAGAAGAAAACGATTCTGCTCGGTGAGGAAGAAACCTGGCGCCACCGCGTTGACACGGATGTTGGGCGAGTACTCCTGAGCGATGTGCACCGCCAGCCACTGGGTGAAGTTGTTCACCGCCGCCTTGGCGGCGGAATAGGCGGGAATCCGGGTCAGGGGCCTGAGGGCGTTCATCGACGAGAAGTTGACGATGACTCCCTTTTCCCGCTCGACCATCGCTCGCCCGAACACCTGACACGGCAGAATGGTCCCAAGAAGATTGAGATCCAGCACGAATCGCATCGCTTCCTCGGGCAGATCGAAGAAGGGGCGGTCCGGACCCGTGGTGGCGTCGGAATGATTGCCGCCGGCCGCATTGATCAGCATGTCGACCGGGCCGAGCTCGCGGCGGATACCCTCTTCGGCTTCAATCAGGGTCTCGGGCTTCAGGACGTCTCCGTAGACAATGATTGCCCGGCCCGGTTCGCTCTCCACTCGTTCCATGAGCCGTTCGGCCCGGGCTGGATCGCGGTCCAGGATGGCCACGTCGGCGCCACAACCTACGAGCGCACAGGCCACTTCGCCACCGAGGATCCCGGCGCCTCCCGTGATCACCGCCGTGCGGCCCTTGAAGTCGTACCACCGGGTCACTGATTGAAGATCCATTCCTCGATCCTCCCGACACCCTCTAACCGACGAACGGCGCCAGGTGTCGAACAAAGTGAGACTGCAGATGGCCGTAGTGGCTCTCTTCGTGCTCGCGCAACGTGCTCTTCAATCGCTCTCCATATCGATCCAGCACTGAACCGAAGGTCACATGCAGCACCTGTCGAGCATCGAATTCATCGAGGAGACCGGACAGCTCCATATCGTCCAGGGAATCCGGTTCGGCGACTTTCTCCAATCGCGCCGACACATGGTAAGTGGCTCGGTCTTCCTCGTACCTTTCTCGGGCGTAGCTCAAAATCTCGCGAAAAAGGCCAGGGTCAACCTCGGCGATGGTTCGCAAGGCTTCCAGATAGCTGGTGCCGGCAGTCTTCAGGTGAACCAGGGGCCCCCTGGAGAGCAGCGACCCTCTACCCGTCAATTTCGCTGCGATTCTGTAGACGCCGAACTTGTCGGATCCCGAATGAAGGCTGAGCTTGTACGGCCCCAGCTGTCTCGCCAACGCCGCGTGCTGGGAGAACTCTCGGGAAAACTCGTCCAGATCACCGATATAGTCCACTCCTTTTTCGAACCGACCGATGAATCGCGGCGCCAGGCTCACCCAATCGACACCGAGTCTGTTCATCTCGCTGGCAATATAGAAATGCTCCGCCAAACTCGTCGTGCTGTCGGTCTCATCCACCGAAATTTCGAGGTCGAAGAGTCGGTCGCCCATGGCACTCGCAAGGTGTCGGGACATCGCCACCGTGTGATCAATGGCCGCCCCGTACTTGGCTGCGGCGCGCCATAGAATCTCCCGATCGAACACCTGTGCTGGACCCTCGATGGCGAAGGAGGTATTGAGATACCGTGCTTCCAGATCCTGCAGGGAGTCCTCCAGCGTCTCCCACGGCAAGCTCCGCACCCTTTCCTCCAGCGCCGAGGCTGGAGCCGTCTGGGCGGAGTCATCGACCTGGTCGCCGGGATCGATCGTGAAGAATGTGTAGCCCGCATCGACGAACTGACCCGTGACGTCGGTCGTCTTCAAGTGATCTGCATCGGCTCCCCATGGGACCTTCCAACCCTCCTGGAAGAGCCCCCAGGTCGCCTCATCGACAACTTGCTGCGGTGTGCGTCCCGTACGGGTGTTCTCGCGCACGGATTGCTGCGCGAAAATGGGCCCGATGGCATCGCCTTTGTCAGGCAGCTGCCAAAGAGCATGGACATGCCCCGGAGTTGCCATTCCCAACCGATCCCCAAAACCCGCCGAGGTCTTCAGGCCCAGCGGAACCGGAGCCAACCAGGGGAGACGCTTACGAAGGGCAGCCGCGTTGCCCGGAGTCAAGGGGAACAAGGTGATCCCCCCCGGCCCCGGCTGAGCACCTGCCAGATCGCCGGAATCTCCTTGGACGCCAACCATCTTCGGCCCTGAAGCCTCCTTGGTGGCCAGAAAGTAGGACGTACCGTTGATCTCGACCAGGGATCGGTCGTAGACGCGAAGGTCCTCCACATCGCTGATCGCTGGAGTCGGAGGCATCTCAGAGCTCCCTCAAGAAGGCGATACTCCGCTCGGCTGCGGTATCGGGATCGGGTACCGGCATGAACTCGCCGGAGATGAATCCCTCGTAGCCAACCTCTTGGAGCGTCGCCAGGATCGCGGCGAAGTCCAGGTGTCCGGCCCCGGGATGCCAACGGTTCGAGTCGGCCACATGAACGTGAAAGATACGATCGCCACAGCTGCGGATGCTCTCCTCGATCGACGGCTCCTCGATGTTCATATGAAACGTATCGAGCAACAGACCGAAGTTCTCCGCACCCACCTTCTCGATGAGATCCATCCCTTCGGCGACCGTGTGAATGAGATCCGTCTCGTAGCGATTCATCGGTTCCAGAGCAAAGCGCACCCCCGTCTCGGCGGCGACGTTGGCGCACTCCCGAATCGCCTCCACGAGATAGGTCATGGACTGTTGGTGCGTCTGCCCCTCTGGAGTCACTCCCCGGATCAATCCCAGGATGATCATGGCATCGAGGCGTGCCGCCAGGGGAACATGGCTGCGGATGCGTTCGATGGCCCGGGCGCGAACTTCCTCGTCGTCGCTGGTCAGGGACAGTCCCTCCTCTCCCCAGGCCTGCCCCGTACCGATGGCGGGCACAATCAGGTCCAGACCCGACACCAACCGAGCCAATTCGTCCGAGTCCACCAGGGCTGGATCCCGGATTGCCACCTCCACACCGTCGAACCCCCAGGCCGCCACCTTGGCGACGCTCGCTGCGAAGTCACCTTTCAGAGCCACTGCCTGGAACTGCGCAGCGTGCGTCGACAGGACGATGCTCAGCTTCACTACAGATCCGATCCCTGCCCGATCCGTGGCAGCTGGTAGACCGACTTCCACCCGGGACTCAGGGGCTCTTTCAGGTAGGGCTCCATCTCGGCCTCGGTGCGCAAAGTCACTTTCTCCACCGGTGGAACGGTGCCAGCCGGAAAGGCTTCGAGAATCTGATCGTGCAGCAGGGTCAAATACCGGAGGATCGCTGCCAACGGGCGTTTTGCCTTCTGCGCCGTGCCATGCGTCGCTTTGCCGACAACACCCTCCGGCGTCGCCGCGATCTCGATGGCGAAATGGCCTTCGCCCTCGGACCAGCGACTCGGCCGGCCGAACGGATCCACCGATTTGTCGAAGTGCCCGTCCGGGAGGTAGGACTCCCCTTCCGTGTCGACTGCGTACTCCATGTCCACCATGTCCGGGTGCAGCAGGAGCCCCAGCGAGGTCTCGGACTCGTCGGCGTGGACGAAGTTGGTATCGAATTCACCGCCCTTTTCCGTCGTGCGGAAGAACTCCCGCACCGCCCGGTGCCAATCGATGACCCGAAAGATGCCAGGCAGGTGGTAGCGCTTCTGGAACTGGTGGATGGCCGATTCGAGCATCCACAGGTGGCCATGATTGTTGATCATGATCTGCTTGCGGAAACCATCGTTCCAGAGGCCCAGCATGACGTCGATCAGATACTCGCGGGCAATGTTCTCGCGCACCACTACCGTGCCTGGCATCCCCATGTGGTGGTAGGGATGGGCGCCATAGTTCAAGGGTGGCAGGGCCAGATTGCACGGTGCTCCCCGCTTGGCCGTGAACCTGCGGAGACCTTCGAGAATCTGGCTGACGTAGAGTGTGTCGGAGGCGCTCGGAAGATGGGCTCCGTGGAGCTCGGAGCAGCCGATGGGCATGAAGATGGTGTCGTTCTTCCTTCGATTGGCTACCACTTCATGCCGTACGGTCGTCTGGATATAGGAGCCGGACTTGCCCCATTCGGGGGGCGAAGGAACTCCGTATTCGGCCAGGATGCCGTCGATCTCTTCGTCGGTGGAGTCCCAGACCTCCTTCTTGCAGCGTCCCACCGTGTTGTCTTCAAAGAACAGATCCGCCCTCTCGGTCGGGATCAGGACCGGTGTCTCTGGACTGTCTGACATTTCGCTTCTCCTCTATTCCAAGTTTCAGTGTGGATCGGCGGGTGCCTTTCCACAGCTCGATCGTGGTGTCGGACTACTCGGCTATCACCTGCAACTCTTCCGGCTTGCCGGAGTGGATCGACCGGGTCGCGGCCAGAGCTACCTCGAGGGTACGACAGGCATCCCGCGCCGTGACCGGGGGCTCGGTGCCGTCGAGGACACTGTCCACAAAGGCCTGGAGCTCCGTTACCAACGCTTCTCCCATGCGTTCGCTGGTCGAGCGTGCCATGTCGTGGTGCACACCCCGGCGATCGAGTAGACGCACCGGAGTGTGGCGGTATCGCCCGATCTGCACGGCACCCTGGTCACCAATCACTTCGCCCCGCAGATCATGTCCATAACGGGTAACACGACTGGCGGTCAGGGTCCCCATGGCACCACCAGCGAACCGCAGGCTCACCACCGCGTTGTCGACGTCGCCCACCGATCGGACACCCTCATCTACGAGGGCACCGCCTTCGCCATAGACCCTAGAGATCTCATCGCTCATGAGCCAGCGCGACAAATAGATATCGTGGTACATCGAGTCCAGTATCAGACCGCCACTGACCGCCGGATCGGCAAAGTCGGGATCCGGAGGATCGACGTCCCCACTCATCCCCCGATACAGAACAGGTTGCCCGATGGCTCCCTCTTCGATCCATCGCTTGGCCTCCAGGTGGCCCCTGTCGAAACGCCGGACGTGGCCGATCATCAAGCTGACATCCGCTTTGTCGACCGCCGTCGCCGCCCGTTCGCAGTCTTCAACTGTCAGGGCCAGGGGTTTCTCGCAGAAGATGTGTGCCCCCGATGCCGCGCCCATCTCCACATTCTCGACGTGAGCCGAGGTCTTGCTGGCAATGATCACCGCATCGAGGTCTTCCGTCTCCAAGAGAGCTGTGGGTGTCGAGTAGCTCCCGAGATCGTCACGGATCCGCCTCGCCCGCGCTGTTCTCTCGGGGTTCGACGTCGACACCGCCACGAGCCGGGCACCCTTGACCCGATGCTCGAGATTCTCGGCGTGGACCAGTCCGATCCGGCCCACGCCGATGACGGCTATTCGCAGCTCATCCACTCTGCAGGTCCTGTCGCTTCAACTGACGGTCCCCTAATTCGGCTTCACCATGATCTTGCCGTCAGCCCGCTTGGTGGACTTGGCGATCGCCTCGACCGCGTCCTCCAGGTTGTAGCGCGCCGTGATGATCGGGCTCAGGTCGAGTTGGCCGGCAGCCACCATCCGAATGACATTGGGAAAGGTCTCGTGGCCTGAATGTCCCTGGGCGCCAAAAGCCTGCGCCCGCCGGACCTGGAAGGATTCCAGGTACATGGGCACACGCTGCGCCGCGCGTCCGATCTGGACGATCTTGGAATTGATGGCCAGGGCCTTCTCCATCTCAGGAATAGCCAGCTCGGGCACTCCGGACGCCTCGACGTGGAAATCGAAGCCCGCCCCCTTGCTCAGCTCCATCATCGCCTCGCCGGGGCTCACTTCGCGGGGATCGTAGGCGTAGTCGGCACCCACGGCCTTGGCGAGCTTCAAGCGCTCAGGAGAGATCTCGAAGGCAACGATGGTTCCCGCACCAGCCGCCTTCGCCAGTCCGATGGCAGCCAGGCCGATGGGCCCCGCACCGTAGACATCGACGTAGTGCCCCGGCCTGAAGCCTCCGGCGCGCTCGAACATCGCGTTGTAGGCCACACTCGTCGGCTCAGAGAGTGCCCCAACGGCGAAGGCGAGCTCTTCGTCGCCAAATCGCTCCGCAATCGCATCGATCTTCCAGCAGAATTTCTCGTCCACCGCGATGTAGTTGGAAAAAGCTCCGGGGATCGTGAAGCCGATCTCCTCCAGATTGCTGCAGTGATTGGGAAAGCCGTTGCGGCAGGGAATGCAGCGGCCACACCAGATCATCTCTTCTACCGTGACGATGTCTCCGGCCTTCAGGAGCGTCACATCCTTGCCGGTCTCCACCACCTTGCCGGAAAACTCGTGACCCAGGATGGTGGGGAACTTGGTCAGACCGGGATAGAGGATGTAGTCCTCATCGTCAGTCTCGTAGAAATGCATGTCCGAACCGCAAACTCCACAAGCCTGGATCTCCAGGACTACCTCCTGGGCGCCGGGCTCTGGATCTGGCCAGGTCCGCACCTCGAGCTTGGGGTGCCGCCAGATGTCGTTGCCGCAGACAGCCTTTCCAGTCTCCTTTTCCCAGTCAGAGACCACGCGAGTAGGCTTCGGTTCCCAAACGGCGTCGAGCACTAGGCCTTTCATGACTCTTACCCTCCAATGGGTTGGTTAATCAGGGGACTTCATGCCCCTGGGATTTGCACATCTCGAGCCTCTACAATGCCTTTTCAGACGGTTACCGGCACTGCATATTTTTCTTGCAGCAGATGGATCACGTCACCGATCTGGCGGCGAAATGGACCCTCCGCTTCCATCTTCAGGCTGGTTACGGCGGCGGCCCAGATCATGGCCTCGGCCGGTGGCAGCTTCAATCTCTGTGCCACATAGGACCCCAGACAGGTGTCACCCCGGCCGCTACGTCCGATGAGGGTCTCGGGGTGAAACTCCGTCTCGTGAACCTCTCCGTCGGCGAAGACGAGGAGTCCATCGCGGTGCGTGAGGACGATTTCGCTGGGACCGCGAGCTGCCAGGGCGCGAGCCGCGGCCTCGATATCGCTCTCGCCGGTAAGAAATCTGGCTTCGACGGCGTCGGCCTTGAGGATGTCGACCAGCGACAGCACGGCTCGTTCCTCGGGCCATTCGCGGTGCTCGAGGCTGCCATCCGGAGCCGCAATGCGGATGAAGCCCTGGACATCCAGGCCGATCGTGGCGTTCTTCTTCTTCAATTCCCTGAGCACGTCCAGCGGCACCTCGCCACGGATCGAAGGACTGACAACGAAGGCCCGGGCCTCGACAGCATGAACCTGCACAGGTGTGATGGATCCGGCGATGGCTGTCACCGTCAGCGTACGCTTGTCGACATCCTCCGTCGGGTACTCCAATCGCATCAGTGTCGACTCTGGGCCCTCGCAAGCGTAGACGTCGATTCCCGCCGCCTCGAGATCGTCGAGAACATGGCTGTCCTCGGAAGATAGCCGAGTGATCGCCGCCACCTTCATTCCCAGCCCGGCAGCGGCATGAGCGGAATAGCAGACGCCGCCCCCGTCGACATGGCGTGTCCCAGCCGGCGTAACGATGGTGTCCTTGGTGTAGTTGCCGAGAGTTGCAACGTCGTAGATCGTGCTATGACCCGTCATGAGATCCCTCCTCATCTAGTCCCTGAGCCGCACTCGCCAGAGTGTTGTCGACAGAATCAGGGACACCACGGAGGATCCGACCCAGAACCAGATCACCTGGCTGAAGTCGTAGTGTCGGACTCCGTCGATTAGCGTCGTTCCCTGCTCGATCATGTAACCGCTGATGCGGTCCTGTGTGGCAGCGGCCAGGTAGCTGAAGACGCCGATGAAACCCATGGCCGCTCCGGCCGCTTTTTTCGGTGCGATGTCGACCGCGAAGAGGCCGCCCAGAGAGGTCACCAGCCCGGTCAGGCCGAAGCCGTACAGCAGGAAGGCCATCATCATCACGCCGGGACGGTCAGTCGGGCCAAAGAAGATCAACAGCAGGCCAGCGATCTCCAACAACCCGAAGATCAGGTTGACCGGCGGCCGGCGGGCGTTGAAGAGCTTGTCCGAGGCGAAACCGTAGGCCAGGGCGCCCAGGATTCCGGTGATCGTGTTGGCCGTCAACATCCCACCAGCCTCCATCAGCGAAAAGCCCTTGGCCTCCTGCAGGTACAGGATGCCCCAGCTGTTGATGGCATAGCGGGTGACGTAGATGGCGGCGCTCGACAGGGCCAGCACCCAGATGGCTGGGATCTTCAAGATCGAGCGCTGTGTGGCCCAGATGCTCTCCTGCTTCTTCGCTGCCGCGCCGTCGTTCCAATGGTCGTTCTTCCAGTCGGCAACCGGCGGCAGACCCATGGTCTGCGGACGGTCCTGAATCCATATCAGGAGTGCGATGGCTACCAGGATGCAAAGGACTCCGGGGCCCCAGAATCCTGCCCGCCACCCCCACAGGGTCACCAGGCCGGCAACACCGATGAAAGTCAGCCCCTCGCCGATCGAGTGAGCCGTACTCCAGATTCCATAGGTCCGTCCGCGCTCCTGATTGCTGAACCAGTTGGTGATCGAGACGATGCCCGCCGGGGCTCCAAAGCCCTGAAACCAACCGTTGAGACCCCACAGAAGTACAGAGAGCCACAGAAGGGTCGAGAAACCCATCCCGATGTTGATCAACGCCGAGATCAGAACACCGGTAGCAAAAAAGATCTTGAGATTGGCGTGATCGGCGAGAAATCCGTTGGTCAACTTGCCGAAGGCATAGGTGTAGAACAGTGCGGAACCGATAATGCCCAGCTCCTCAGCCGTGAAGATGCCACCGTCGATCAGGGGCTTCTTGACGACCGACAAGGCCAGCCTGCAGGTGTAGACGAACCCATAGCCGAGCGTAATCGCCAGCATGATGCGGACGCGATGACGCTTGTAGAGCTTGTCGATCTCTTGCTGGCTCGACAGCAGGGGACGGTCTGGGCCCGTGGCAAAGAGGCGGAGTAGATTCACAACCCTGCCTCCGGGACCCGGATGGGCCTGTTCTCTCGCATGGAGGTGGTTGCCGCCATGCCGATCAACAGCGGCAGCAGACCATCGACACCGGTAACCGGCGGTTCACGATCCTCGCGAATACTGGTCACAAAGGCCTCGAGCTCGTTCACATAGGCCTGTCGATAGCGCTGCAGAAAAAAGTAGTGTGGATTCTGAGAGCGAACGCCCTGGTCGCTACGATGGCGAACCTGGGAAGGCACCTCGTTGAGTGCTTCGATCCCTCCCCTGGAACCCAGGACTTCGATTCTCTGGTCGTAGCCG
>JAUWSP010000257.1 GCA_030610025.1 Acidobacteriota bacterium
ACCCTCGACAAGGTGGAGAAAGAGGGGCCTGGAGCGAAGATCGGCCGCGTGGAAGTCTTCGCCATCAACAGGCGCCTGAAGAGGGCGGTGGCGGCTGGCCGACCGGCAATCCAATCCCCGGCGACCAAGAAATCGACCTGATGGGTCGCTACCTGCGTCGTTTCCTTGCTTTCCTGATTCTCCAGGTCCTGCTCGTCACGGTGGCTGGCGCCCAGATCTGGGCCGGCCAGGCCGAGGTGCGGGGTGTCGTACCGGATCTCGACGAAGCACCCATAACAGGGGCAGAAGTCACCCTGAATCTCGCGGATCAGCCCGATGTTGGCCCGAGATCCGTCGAGACCGATAACCGGGGTCGCTGGAGGATCGGTGGTCTTGCGGACGCGCGGTGGAATCTCGTCATCAAGGCTCGAGATTTCATCGCTGCCGAGGGGTGGGTGCAATCGTCGATAGGACGCACCGAGGTGATCGAGGTCTGGATGCGCCCTCTGGCCGAGGTCACCGCTGCCTTCGCCGAAAGCCCCTCTTCGGTCTTGCGGTGGCTGGAAAAGGGCAACACGCTGCTGGAGCAAGGCCAGTACCAGGCGGCTAGAGAGGAGTATGAAAAGGCCCTTGGGGCCGTTTCGAGGACGTCGTGGGCCAAGATCTTGCAGTCGATGGCCAGAACCTACTATCTCGAGGGTGACCTCGAGACGGCGATCCGGACACTTCAGTGGGCGCTTGTGGTCGATCCTGCGGATCCGATCTCCACGCAGCTCTATTCCAACCTGCTGGAGCAGATGGGTAGAGGCTCGGAGGCTGCGAAGTTCCTGAGCGAGCTGCAGACGAAGACCCCGATCGAACTGGAGGAGCTGACCAACCAGTACAGCACGGTGTTGCCGCAGGTGCAGGCCGGGAGCCCTTCGCCGACAGATCACTCCGAGGTGCCTGTCGAGGAGCCCAGGGCGGGCAGAACCGGCTCCTATCGTGTCCGTTTCGTGGAGAAGAGCCCCCAGGCGTCCCTGGAGGTGCTCCTTCAGCGCTTGGATCTCGATCTCGCCCAGGTCGAGGCTGTCGATCCAGCCGGGGGCAGCTACGACCTGGAAGGGGAGAGCTTCAGGGTCTTTGTGCCGTCCTCCTACTCTCCGGAAGCTGATTTCGGTCTCTTCGTGTGGATCAGTCCGACTCCTCTTGGCGGCTTCGTTTCCCCGGAGATGCAGCAGGCACTCGAGGCGAGTCGACTCATCTGGGTGGGGGCCGATCGGGCCGGCAACGGCCGAGCCCGCTGGTATCGGTACCTCCTCGCGCTGGATGCGGCGCACAACATTCGGCAACTCTATTCCGTCGACGAGGAACGGGTCTTCGTGGGCGGGTACTCAGGGGGAGGCAGGGTCACCAGTGGTTTGGCCATGCTCTATTCGGAGGTTTTTCGAGGCGGGTTCTCGATGTCCGGATGCGACTATTCGGAGCGCTTGCCGGTCCCCGACAAGCCGGGAGCCCACTGGCCGCCTGGGTTCCCTGCGCCCTCGAATCGCGTGCTGCGCGAGGTGAAATCGTCGAGTCGGTTCGTGCTGCTGGCGGGCGAGCTCGACTTCAATCGCGCCCAGACCCGCAAGACCTATCTGAAGATGCTCGACGAGGGCTTCGAGCACGTCCTCTATCTGCAGGTCCCGGGCGCCAGTCACTATGACCGCCCTGACGAGGAAACCCTGACCCAGGGCTTCCACTTCCTCACTTCCGGCTCCGAGGAGTGACACTGAAGTTTGAAGACCTCAGGGCCCCAAGACCTCACGACTCCAGGACCGCATAACCCCAGGACCCCAGCCCCAGGACCGGCAGCAGCGTGAGCAGAACTGATCACGCGGCAGGTCATGGGATAGGATCAACCCAACGAAGGAGATTGCCATGAAGAGGATCGATCACAGATCCGGCTCGAGGGCCGGTGTGGGGTTCTGGTTTCTGGTGTTGGCGCTGATCGGCCTGTCGTCGAGCCTTCAGGCAGAGGTCGTTTTCTACGATCCCGACGGAGAACCGTTGCCGTTCAAGACCTTGGAAGAGGTCGAGGACTTCCTGGATACGGCTGACATCGTATGGAAGGAGAAGCTCGAGTCGGGGACGAACAAGAGGAAGCGCAAGATCATGCTGGAGAAGGGTGGCGTGCAGGCTCACGCCATCCTCCGTACGGGGTACGAGGTCAAGGAATCTCCCGGCGGTGGATTCGTGGATTCCTGCCATTCCGAGGTTGCGGCCTATGAGTTGAGTCGCCTTCTGGGCCTCGAGAGCGTCCCGCCGGCTGTCCGGCGCAAGGGAGGTTCCATTCAGATCTGGGTCGAGAACGCGACGACCGATGCTTCTCGCAGGGAGAAGGGGGCCGAGCCGGAGGACCCGACTGCCTTCGAGCAGCAGGTACAGGTGATGGGGGTATTCGACAATCTGATCGCCAACACGGATCGAAACCCCGGCAACATCCTGATCGATGGAGATGGCAAGGTCTGGTTCATCGACCACACCCGCAGTTTCGCCGGCCAGACTGAGCTCAAGTACCCCGACAGGATCACCGGCTGTGACCGGGAGATGTGGAAGCGCCTCCAGGTCCTGTCCGATGCCGAGCTCAGGGAGGCCATGCGGCCCTATCTCCGTCGGTATCAGAACGAGCTGCTGGTGCGCCGTCAGCTGGTAGTGCAGGCGATCCAAAGCCAGATCGACAGCGAAGGCGAAGATGCCGTTCTGTTCGAATTGGCTCGGCGCTGACGCGCAGACTCCTAGCCTCGTCCGCCGAGACACCAATGAGCCGACGATTCGTCGACTACGACCGGGTTGCCGAGAGCTACGATCAGCGATACGCGCTGAATCGACTGGATGGCGTCGCGCAAGCTCTCGAGGCGAGGCTCGACACATCGGGGGCCGAGACGATCCTGGATGTCGGCTGCGGCACAGGCAGATGGCTATCCGAGTTGGCGCCGTTGGCAAGGCACGCCATCGGGCTCGATCGTTCGCTGGGAATGTTACTCCGGGTGCCCGAAGATGACGGTCGGGAGGCCCTGGTGTGCGGATCTGGTGATGAGATACCTCTTCGTGACTCATCCGTCGACTTCATTACTTGTGTCAACGCGATCCACCACCTGGCTGCCCCTCATGAGTTGGTCTCCGATGGGGTCCGACTGCTCCGGCCCAGGGGCGCTCTGGCTGTCGTAGGGCTGGATCCACATCAGGAGCGGGATCGCTGGTATCTGTACGACTACTTCCCGGAAGCCAGAGGGCTCGATCTTCAACGCTATCCCTCGGCCGAGCAGCTGCGCGAATGGATGATCCTCTCGGGTCTGGAGAACATCGAGACTGTGGTAGTCGAGCGCATACAACGGCGATTCACCGGGGGGGAGATCCTCGAAGACTACTTTCTTCAGCGCAAGGCCAGCTCTCAGCTGGCGATCTTGTCGGATGAGGCCTGGTCACAGGGTCTCCATCGGATCCGCCGAGCCATCCAGGCAGGGGAAGACCAGGGAGCACCCCCAGTCTTCGAGGTGGACCTGGCCCTGGTTCTGGTCTGCGGATGGAAGCTCCCTGTGCAGAGCTAGGATGCGGGCTCGCCTCGGACAAGGCAGTGAGGGATCGCGGGTTCGCTGAAGCTCAGTCGTCGGTGGCTTCGGAGGCTCTTGCCAGAGCGGCCAAGATGTCTTGCTTCGGTTTCTTCAAGAACCGTGTGCGATGGAACTCGATTCCAGTGAGCCACTGCATGCAATTCCCCGACCCACTGGCGTAACCCACCATTTCCCCGAGGCCATCGAAGGTCAGCAGCAGCATCAGCGTTGGCAGGACACGTGGCAGGAGGTCCAGACGACCCGAATTGACGAGGGTTCGGGCCGAGCGCCAGGACCGGACCAACGGAATCAATGGCGATGCCAGGGTGTAGCCCAGGCGCCTTCCGAACGACCAATTGCGGGATCGGTTGGCCGCGAAGAGGCGTCCACCGCAGTATCGCAGCTTGATCGAGGGTCGGAAGAGGGCGAAGTTGAGATGAACCATCCGGGCTCGCGGCTCGAGATAGAAACGCTGGCCTTGGCTCGCCAGATCCCACTGCATGGCACTTTCTGCTTCCAGAATATCCGGCAACCGGTCCCCGTAGGCCAATAGCAGGTCTTTCTTGTAGCTACTGTTGTGTCCCCCGATGTGGTGGATCTCGCCGCCCTTCTCGGGGTCGATCCAGTCGCCGTACTCGATGACGAAATTGGCCCACGAAACCGTACTTCCCGGATTGGCATTCGAGAACAGCGCCCCCACACCGGCCCAGGGCTCGGCATGCCTTGCAATCAGCGCCTCGGCCCAACCGCGGGCCGGGAAGCAGTGATCTTCGGTCAGAGCGACGACCGGTGCCGAGGCCGCTCTGATGCCGGCCGACCGCATCTCGGAGGAGGAGTCCGTCCGGTTGGTTTCGATGTACTTCCAGGTGGCGAAATCGGAGAAGGCCTGGGCGTCCAGATCGGTGCTCACCGATCGAGGACCGACAACTACGACCTCCATCTGGTCACGAGCGGTTTGTCGGCGCAGAGCAGTGGCCGTGGTGCGAATGGTCTCGAAGGAGTCGGGGGAGACCATCACCACCGACAGTGCGACGTCGTGCTGGCTCTCGGTCATCTCTCTCCAGTCAGATCAGGGTCGAGCGGAAGGGAATTCGGGGACACGCGTCAGGCTCGTATACGGCGCTGTCCACCCTGTAGAATCGCCGCACCCCTGACGAGGCCCGCAGTACCGAGTGCATTATGGGTCAGACGGTGATGGACGGCAAGAGCGGCAAGCCGTAATGGGATCAGGGTCCGGGGAATCGGGAGAAGAGTGAATGTCCAAGAGGTTCGCATCAGCACTGTTGGGGTGGCAGGCAATCGCCTTGGGATTGGCAGGCGTTGTATTGATTTCCTGCGCACCGGCCGAAGAGGGACCTCCTGTCGCGCTCT
>JAUWSP010000490.1 GCA_030610025.1 Acidobacteriota bacterium
AAAGAAACCCTCTTCTCATTGGATCCCTCCTCTACCTTCAGAGAACAACCCATCCTGTCCTCTGAATTTCCAGAAGGCAGTTCGACTTTCGAGCCAGGGTCACATCGGACAATGGCCCGGGGCTCTTCTGAGAGTCGAGCCGACGAACCGATGAGCTAGGATTGGATGCCGTGATGCCTGTCAAGCCGACCGCAACCCCAGGCCTCCAGCCTACCCTGGGATGACCCTGAAAACGGAGCCACGCATGCGCCATTCGACCTCTTCCCCGCTTCTCGCCGCAGCAGTCTTGATCGTACTGGGCCTGGTGCCGAGCGGCGGTAGTGCTCAGACTCTTCTGGTGGCCAACAAGACCGACAATACGGTTGACCTGATCGATATAGGCACCGGAGAGTCCATGGCGACTCTTCCTACCGGGATGGCGCCTCATGAGATCGAGGTCTCTTCCGACGGTTCCCAGGCCGTCATCAGCAACTACGGGAATCGGGACAAACCCGGATCCAGCCTCACGATTGTCGACGTTCCAGGTGCACGAGTGCTTCGCACCATCGATCTCGGAGAGCACTCGAGGCCTCACGGCCTGGCGTGGATTGGCGACAATCGAGTCGCTGTGACCACCGAGGGTAGCGCCCATCTTCTGGTGGTCGATATCGTGGCGGGTACAGTCCTCGACCAGATCTCTACCGATCAGGAGATCTCCCACATGGTGGCCACGACTCCGAATGGCGACCGAGCCTTCGTAGCCAACATTGGCTCAGGAACCGTCACCGCCATCGATCTGAAAGCCGGTACCAAGCTCGCTGATCTCGAGACCGGCGAGGGCGCCGAAGGAATCGCAGTCACCCCGGACGGTCGGGAAGTCTGGATCACCAATCGCGCCGCAGACACCATCACCATCCTCTCCCCTCAGAGTCTGGAGATTCTGGACACCGTCGATTGCAGCGGCTTTCCCATTCGAGTCGCCTTTACCCCTGACGGCACCAGGGCCCTGGTCTCCGTCGCCCAGGCTGGCGAAGTGGTTGTCTTCGATGTCGAGGATCGCAAGGAGCTCGAGCGTCGCAAACTCGACCTCAGCACCGTGCCCGGTGCCAGCACTCGCCTTTTCGGTGACACCTTCGGCGAGAGCCCGGTACCCGTTGGCCTGGTCATTCACCCAACTGGCGAATTGGCATGGGTAGCGGCCACTCAGGCCGATGTAGTCGTCGTCATCGACACCGGAGACCTGGAAGTCAAAGACCTGCTTCGCGCGGGCAGGGAACCCGATGGGATGTCCTTCAGCCCGGTGTCGGTCGAAAGTGCCTCAGGGGCTCATTAGACTCTCGCGCCTCGCACCACAGCGTCGGCAAATCGCTCCACGACCAGACCTGCTGGCTCGACCGCTTCGACTCCTTCGACGCTCTTGCCCGCCTGCAAATAGTCACGATAGGAGAACGAGCGGACAGAAGACCGCTTCAGACTCCACAATGCCTGCAGAGAGTAAACCATCCTCATCCAGTGCTTGGTCTTTCTGCCCTTCAGCAGCCAGCGCGCCACCGGGCCAGCGTCGGTGCCCACCCTGTCGATATAGGGCGTGCGGATTACCGAGACCGGCACGCCGGTGATGCGATCCGTTAGGACAATGTCCTTAGCCTTCGCCTTGACGATGGCGCTCTTGTAGTCGTCGCTCGCACGACACTCCGGCGTGGCGATGAACCGTGTTCCCATCTGAACCGCCGAATAGCCGGCCCGCAGTGCTCGCGCGAAGGCTGCCTCGTCCCCTACCCCACCGGCACAGACGAGGGGGACCTCCAGATCGCCGAGCTCATCCAGGAGTTGCGTGGAACCCTTGGCGCCGGCGTGACCACCGGCCCGGTCATTGACCGCAATCAGTCCATCGACTCTCGCCTCCATCGCCTTGTCAGCCCACTTACGCTCGGTCACGTCGTGGTAGACCAGCCCTCCGGCCTGGTGGACTTTGTCCACCACCCAGCGGGGGTTCCCCAGGGATGTCACGAAAAAGCGGATGCCCTCCTCCAGTGCCACATCGACATAGCTCTGCATGCGCTCCCTGTAGATCTTTGCAGAGCGCTCGACAACCACGTTCATCCCGACCGGTTTGGCGGTCAAACGCCTAATTTCCGCCAGGCCCTGCCTGAACTCGTGTCCATACACATAAACGAGCGACAGGGGTTGAATGATGCCCATGCCTCCCGCCTCCGAAACCGCTGCCACCAATTCCGGATTGCTGCAGGGGTACATGGCGCCGCAAATCAGCGGCACCTCGATGTCCAGCTGCCTGCTGACCACCGTCTCGAGAGCGCCTCGACCCGAATCTGTTTCACTCACGATGTTGCCTCGCAGTAGGATGTGGAAACGGTGCAGATCCGGGATATCTCAGGGCGCCAAGAGATGCCCGGTCGGCAGACGAAACGGAGGTCGAAATGAGCCGGGGCGATCCGATGCTGGGCAATCTTCTCTTCGTTCTCTTCACTGCCATCACCGTGGTGGGCACCTTCTTCATTGCGCAGCATTTTCACTCCCGTCGCCTGGCCATCGTCCTGGCGATGGTCGGGCTGATCTTTTTCGCCGCCCTCTATTTCGCACTCGAAGCCTTCATGCAATGGCTCGGACTCTGAGAGTCACTCTCCAACACGGGGCTCCTGTCAGCGCAGATAGTTCGGGCTAGACCAGGCAGCGCCTCCATCCACTTGTACCGCCCTGGCATAGACATACTCTCCGGGCTGGGGGTTCTCGATGGCCGTCGAGATGCTGCATTCCTTCTTTCCGTCACAGGGCACGCTCAAGTAGATCTGGCCGCTGCGGATCACATCGATCCTATCCAGGGAGCCCGGAGCCACGACTGTCACCGCCAGCTCTACTGCTTTCGCAGCCGTGGAATCATCCATCGGGGCAGCGAGCTCGACCTCGGCTCCCATTCGCTGTCCATCCAGTCGAGTGCCCATCACGATTCGCGGTCCGTTGGTGGCGTAGACCCGGCGAGATCGAAGAGCCTCCAGAACGCCCTCCCGAGTCAGGTCACTGGTGAGAAATGCGGCAATCCCGCCTGACGGCGACGCCAGGTGAGCCAAGCCGGGATGGCCGTCGTGGCTGTCGCCGCTGCCCACGAATCCGAACCTGTATCCCCGATCGAGAACGTCGCGAACGAAATTGCCAGGTAGCGGGCTGTAGATCAGCCCCGGCGACTCCATGGCTTCGCTGCTGCCGTGCACCGAGAC
>JAUWSP010000300.1 GCA_030610025.1 Acidobacteriota bacterium
CCGATCCAGAGCCGCGAGCACATTCTGCTCTCGACGCTACTCGGGCACCTCTGGCGGTCAGGTTCGGACGTCGGTTTGGCCGACCTCATCCAGGGTGTCCAGGAGCCACCTTTCGATCGGGTCGGAGCCTTCGATCTGGAGACTTTCTTCCCGACCGGCAAGCGAACCCGACTGGCGATCCAGTTGAACAACCTCCTGGCTGCGCCCAGCTTCCAAAGTTGGCGCCAGGGTGCGCCCCTCGATCTGGAGGAGTTGCTCTATACAGAGACCGGGCGTCCCCGGGTGGCCATCTTCTCGATCGCGCACCTGTCCGACCAGCAGCGGATGTTCTTCGTGACCCTCCTGTTGAACGAGACCCTGAGTTGGATACGTCGACGCCCCGGCACCAACAGCCTGCGGGCGCTCCTGTACATGGACGAGATCTTCGGTTACTTGCCGCCGGTCGCGGAGCCGCCTTCGAAGAAACCCTTGTTGACGTTGCTCAAGCAGGCAAGGGCCTACGGCCTGGGAGTCGTGCTGGCGACCCAGAATCCAGGCGACCTGGACTACAAGGGCCTGGCGAATATCGGCACCTGGTTCCTGGGCCGGCTGCAGGCAGAGCGCGACAAGGAGAAGGTTCTAGAAGGGCTCAAAGGGGTAACGTCCGAGGATGGTTTCAGCCGACGGGAGTTGGATCACCTGCTCAGCGGCCTCGAGAAGCGGACCTTTCTCGTCCACAATGTGAATGAGGCGGGACCCGAGCTGTTCGAGACGAGGTGGGTCATGTCGTACCTCCGTGGACCCCTGACCCGAGATCAGATCCAAACCCTGATGGCCGATCGAAAGAGTGACGAGAAGCCGCCAGAGGTGGCGGATGGCCTGGAGCTGCAGGCAGCCGAGGGGTCTGTGACCGGCGATTTGCCGCTGGGCGAGCAGCCCAGGACCTTGTCACAGGAGCCGAGTGAGCAGCCCGAGGTCGACTCGAGCGTCTCCCAGTATTTCTACCAACGCCCCTCGGCCAATCAGGCGGCCAGTCAGGCGGCGAGTCAGGAGCCACCTCACTACGAGCCCTATCTACTGGGCCTGGGGAAGGTGGATTTTGTCGACCGGAAGACCCGGGAGATCCTGGCGACTGACGAGGTGAAGCTCATTGTGCCTTTGAAGCCTGGGCAGGGCGAAGCAGCCTGGGCAGAGGCCCAGACATTCGAAGTCGGTATCGATGAGCTCGACCGGGAACCGGCCAGAGGGGCTACCTGGTCTTCGTTGCCCGATGTGGCTCGGCAGTCCACGAGCTACACCCGATGGAAGAAGGAGCTGGAGGAGTACCTGTATCGGGAGCGGCGGCTGGAGATGTTCCAAAGCACGGCACTCGAAGTGATCTCCCAGCCCCGAGAGTCCGAACGTGACTTCCGGATACGTTTGGCCGACCTCGCGAGGTCTGAGCGAGACCGTCGCCTCGAGGTACTGCGGGACTCCTTCGCCACGCGGCGCCGCAGGTTGGAGGACCGCATCGATCGGGCCGAGAGCCGGCTGGCCAAAGAGAAGGACCAGGCAAATCGGGCGAAGTTGGAGACCGCGGTTTCGATCGGCACCACCCTGCTGTCCGTTCTCACCGGTCGGCGACGGCTCACCCAGACCACGATCAACCGGGCCGGCTCTTCGGTTCGGGACGCTCAGGAGTCTTCACGACAATCCAAGGACGTCGGGCAGGCGCGTGAAGCGCTCGAAGCTTTCGGCGAAGAGCTGAAGAATCTGGAAGAAGAGCTGACGCGCCAAGTGGAGGAGTTGAGACGTGATCTGGATCCGCTCACTGCCGAGCTCGACAGCCTCTCGGTACAGCCGCGGCGCAGCGACGTAGACGTCCAGGCCGTGTCGCTGCTCTGGCTTGGTAGCTAGCGGCGCTGTCGCTCGAGTCAGCGCTGTCGCTCGACCCAGTAGTTGGGAGCTTCCTTGGTGATCAGCACGTCGTGGGCGTGGCTCTCCTTGAGACCCGCCGACGTGACCCTGACGAACCGGGCATCGGCCCTGAGCTGCTCGATGTCGCCACACCCAGCCAGGCCCATCCCCGATCGCAGACCGCCGGTGAGCTGCGGCAGCATTTGATGCACGCTGCCCTTGAAGGGGACCATCCCCTCGATGCCCTCCGGCACCATCTTGCCGAGCTCCCCATTGGCCTCCTGAAAGTAGCGATCAGCGCTGCCCTTGGCCATGGAAGACAGAGAGCCCATCCCACGATAGGCCTTGTACGTTCGCCCCTGGTAGAGGATGGTCTCGCCGGGACTTTCTTCGGTGCCGGCGAAGAGTGAACCGATCATGACCGAGTGTGCGCCGGCGGCGATCGCCTTGCTGATATCCCCCGAGAACTTGACGCCACCATCGGCGATCACCGGGATGTCTCGCTCGGCCGCGGCTTCGCAAGCTTGTTGAATGGCGGTGATCTGTGGCATGCCGGCTCCAGTGACGACGCGGGTCGTGCAGATGGAGCCGGGGCCGATCCCCACCTTTACAGCGTCCACGTCTCGATCGATCAGGGCCTGGGCTCCGGCACGGGTCGCGACGTTGCCGGCGATCAGCTTGACGTCGGGATATCGCTCCCTGAGCGTGGCGATTGCGGACAGGACCCCGGCACTGTGAGCGTGCGACGAGTCGAGCAGAAGAAAATCGGCGTGGGCGTCCACCAGAGCCGCGGCTCTTTCCAGGCTGTCGCCTGAGGAGCCGACCGCCGCACCCACACGCAAGCGGCCCAACTCGTCCTTGCAGGCGTGGGGAAATTCGATGGCTTTCTGAATGTCCTTGACCGTGATGAGCCCCTTCAGGCGGCCCTGATCGTTCACGACGAGGAGCTTTTCGATTCTGTGGCGATGCAAGAGGGCCTTGGCCTCCTCCAGAGTGGTGCCTTCGGCCACAGTGATCAGGTTCTCCTTGGTCATCAGGTCGTCGATTCGCTTTCCCAGGTTCGTCTCGAACCTGAGATCGCGATTGGTGAGGATTCCTACGAGCCGTCCGCCGTCCGAGGTCACCGGTACCCCGGAGATCTTGTAGCGTGCCATGACCTCGAGCGCCTCGCCAATGCGCTGTTCGGGCCGCATCGTTACGGGGTCGACGATCATCCCTGCCTCGCTCCGTTTGACGTTGTCGACCTCCTCGGCCTGAGCCTGGATGGAGAGGTTCTTGTGGACGACGCCGACACCTCCAGCCTGCGCGACGGCTATTGCCAGGCGCGATTCGGTCACCGTATCCATGGCGGCGGTGGTGACGGGTATGTTCAGGTCGATGCCGCGACAAAGACGAGTCTTCAGCTCGACGTCGTTGGGATGCACCTCCGAGTGGCCCGGAACGATCAGGACGTCGTCGAAAGTCAGGGCTTCTTCAGGCAGCTTGTTGTGCTGGCTCATGATGGACTCGAACAGTGGTGGTGAAAAGAAGGCCCCCGCAGGGGCCGGCCGTAGCTAGCGTATCAGAACCGATGGAGCTGCGAGGCAATGCGGCAGCAGGGGCTCAGCCGGCCGCTCCGGCGGCGCTACCGCAGCACTTCTTGTACTTCTTGCCCGATCCACAGGGGCAGGGATCGTTGCGACCCACCTTCTCTCCCTTGCGGACCATGGTCAGGGGTTTCTGCCTCTGGGCGGACTTGAATGGCGCGGAGAAGCTCATGTCGGCCGGCGGAGCCTGGCGCCGCCGGTGCTGCTCGGCCAGTTGCTCGGCCGACACCGGCTCGAACAGGAAGAGCTTCTTGACCACCGAGTCCTCGATGTGCTCTTTCATCTGTTGAAAGATCTCGTAGCTCTCTTTCTTGTACTCCTGCTTCGGGTCTCGCTGTCCGTAGCCACGGAGGCCGATTCCCTCTTTCAGGTGGTCGAGAGCCAGCAGGTGGTCCTTCCAGGCTTGATCCACCTCGCGCAGCAGGATGTAGCGCTCGAAGGTGTGCATGACATCCTCGCCGTGGCGTTCCTCTTTCTCGTCGTACTTCGCCTTGACGGCCTCGATCAGGGCCTCTTCGATCTCGTCGACTCCCATCTCCTCGAGGTCCATGCCCAGCTCGTTCAAGTCGATGCCGAAGTAGGCCAGCGTGTCGGTGCGGATCTCTGTCAGATTCCAGTCCCGCGGATCGGCTTTCTCGGGGCAGTGGGTCTGAACGAAGTAGCCGATGATGTCCTCGGCGGTGCGCAGCACATATTGCTTGCCCTCGCGCCCGCTCAGGATGCCCTTTCGCAGCTCGTAAATGGCCTCGCGCTGCTTGTTCATGACGTCGTCGTATTCCAGTAGGTGCTTTCTGACCTCGAAGTTGCGCCCTTCGACCTGCTTTTGAGCCCTCTCGATGGCCCTGGTCACCATCCTGTGTTCGATGGGCTCGCCCTCGACCATGCCCCGGCCAATGAAGCCCTTCATGCGTTCCGATCCGAAGATCCGCATCAGATCGTCTTCGAGAGACAGGTAGAACCTCGATGAGCCCGGATCACCCTGCCTTCCCGAGCGGCCCCTCAGCTGATTGTCGATCCGACGGGACTCGTGCCGCTCCGTACC
>JAUWSP010000080.1 GCA_030610025.1 Acidobacteriota bacterium
AGCCGCCGCCCAGCGTCAGGCTGAAGGGTGCGGCGACGACGGGGAACGGTGCGTACTTGATGAACTGGCCGAGATCCTGGAAGGCCTTGGACACCTGATCGAGCACATCGAACTGCTTGCTCTTGGCGAGCTCGAGAATCAGGGCCAGGTTGGCCCCGGCGCAGAAGTGGGTCCCCTGATGGGAGATCACCAGACCCTTCATCCCTTCGCTCTGGGCGACCTGCAGGGACTGCTGCAGGATGTCCAGGATGCCGCCGTCGATCGGGTTGAGCTCGGGCTGCAGGGCCGAATGGAACTCCACGCAGCCTACGCCGTCGCCGAGATCGACCAGCGAGGCACTCCAGTTGCGCAACAGCTCGCGGCCGCGGGCTTTCTCGTCGGCCAGCACGATGACCCCGGGCTCCGAGCCGAGCGGCTGCAGGGCCTTGGAGTCGAGATCGAAGAACTGCGGATTGCCGGCCTCGTCGCGGTCGTAGAACGAGGTGGCGCCGCTTGCCAGCAGACTCTCCACGAAGGCAGGTATCGGCTTGCCCTCGTGTTTCATCCGTCGGACGGACTTCTCGACGCCGATGGCATCCCAGGTCTCGAACGGACCCATCTCCCAGCCGAATCCCCAACGCATGGCGCGGTCGATCTCGACGATGTCGTCGGCGATCTCACCCACCCGGTTGGCGGCGTAGGCCAGGGTGCCGATCGTCAGCTCCCAGGCGAAGTTTCCGGCCGCGTCGGGGTTGTAGACCATGGCGTGGAGCTTCTTGCCGAGGTCGGTGAACCGGCGGGCCACCCCGATCCCATCCATGCGCGGCTTGGTCTTGGGGTTGTACTCGAAGCTCTCGAAGTCGAGGGCGAAGATCTCCTTGCCCTCCTTCTTGTAGAAACCCTGACCTGTCTTCTGCCCCAGCCAGTCGTTCTCCAGCATCCGGGCCAGCAGAGGGGAGATCTCGAAGGAATCCCGGCACTCGTCGTCCGGGCACCGGTCGTAGGCCGTCTTGGCGACGAAGGCCAGCGTGTCGAGACCCACCAGATCGGCGGTTCGGTAGGTGGCCGACTTCGGCCGGCCCATGACCGGACCGGTGATGGCGTCCACCTGCTCGACCGACAGTCGCATCTCCTCGGTGAGCTTGAGAGCCAGCATCATGCCGTAGACGCCGATGCGGTTGGCGATGAAATTGGGCGTGTCCTTGGCCTCGACGACGCCCTTGCCCAGCTTGTCGCTCAGGAAGGTCTTCATCCCGGCGTAGATCTCGGGATCGGTATCGACACCGGGAACGAGCTCCACCAGCCGCATGTAGCGGGGCGGGTTGAAGAAGTGGGTGATGAGGAAGCGCTTCCTGAGCCCCGGGTCCATGCCTTCCACGAGACTGGCCAGAGGCAGTCCAGAAGTGTTGGAGGTGAGGATGGCCTCGGGCTCGAGATGGGCCTGGAGCTTCTCGTAGAGCCCCAGCTTCCAGTCGAGCCTTTCACCAATGGCTTCGATGACCCAATCGCATTGCGCCACGAGCTCGAGGTGCTCTTCGTAGTTGCAGGGCTTGATCTTCTTGGCGAACCGCTTGTGGTAGAAGGCTGCAGGCCTGGCCTTGAGGGCGCCGGCGATACCGTTCTCACTCATCTCCTGCTCGAGATCGAACAACAGCACGTCGAAACCAGCGCTGGCGAAAAAGGCCGCGAGCTGGCTCCCCATGACTCCGGCGCCGCAGACACCAATCGTGCGAATCTCCGACATACTCAACCCCTTTCAATGACGGTGGCGATACCCTGACCCGATCCGATGCACATGGTGGCCAGCCCACGCTTGCCATCGTGCTGCTCCAGGACGTTGATCAGGGTGGTGAGAATGCGTGCCCCGGAGGCACCCAGAGGGTGGCCGAGGGCGATAGCGCCGCCGTGCAGATTGACCTTCTCCTGCGGCCAGCCGGTCTTCTTGAGCACGTAGAGCGACTGGGCAGAAAAGGCTTCGTTGAGCTCGATGGCGTCCATGTCGTCGGCTGTCATGCCGGCGCGCTCCAGCGCCTTCTTGCTGGCTGGAATCGGACCCATGCCCATGAGCGTCCAGTCGACACCGGCGATGGCGCGCGACAGGATACGAGCCCGCACCTTCAGGCCATGTCTTTCTGCGAACTCATCGCTGCAGACGATGAGTGCCGCGGCGCCGATGGAGATCGGGCTGGAGGTGGCCGCCGTGACGGTGCCGTCTTCCAGGAAGGCGGGACCGAGTGACTGGATCTTCTCCAGATTGGGTTCGCGCGGGCCCTCGTCCCAGTCGATGACCACGTCACCCTTGTGGATGGGCACCACCTCGTCGGCGAAGTACCCCGCTTCCCAGGCGGCCAGCGCCAGCTTGTGGGAACGGACCGAGAACTCCTCCTGCTCGTCGCGGGAGATCTCCAGCTCCTTCGCCAGATTCTCCGCCGTCTCGCCCATTCCAATGTAGTAGTTGATCTCGGCCAGCTTGGGATGGAAGGACGGGTTGAAGCCTCCCATGGGGATGGCGAACATGTCCTCGACCCCGATTGCAATGCCGCACTCGAGGTCACCGGCCAGGATGGCCTGCGAGAGTTGATGGACTGCGTCCATGGAGGAGCCACAGAAACGATTCACCACCTTGCCGCCGGCCTCCATCGGAATGTCGGCGATGAGGGCGACGCCCCGGGCCATGAGCATTCCCTGGGTGTGCTCGGGGAAGGCACAGCCCAGTACTACATCCTCGATCGCCTCGCGAGGCATATCGGGCTGGCGCTCGAGGAGGGCGACGACGACCTGGGCTGCCAGATCATCCGCGCGGATCCCCACGAGGTCTCCCTTCTTCACTCCCATCGGGCTGCGAACGGCATCCACAATCACGCTAGATCGACTCATCATGGTCTCCTGATCTAAAAGCGGTAAGAACCGTGGTCGTATAGGTCGTCGGTCAGGATATGGATCTCCTGAACCGGATCGAATGGCAGCTGCAGGCGCGCCAGCTCACGGTCAATGCTCGGCAGTGCGCGTGCCGCGGTGGAGCTTGCGAACAGCGTTGGGCGCAGCCTGTAGACGATGCGCCAGACCTGTTCGGTATAGGAGGCGACGACGAGCCTGCGGAGCGCCCGATGGGTCCTGTCCGTGAGCGCCTCGTCGCCCTGCTGCAGCAGCCGATTGATGGCCGCAGAGGCTGCGAAGTACTGGATGGCGAGATCAGCCAGGTCCTCACCGACGATTTGGGTATTCCGCAGATCCTGACCGTAGAGAGAAATGGCCTCGAACAGACACTTGATGGTCAGTCGCCGGCCGGCGTCGAGGGCTTCGAGCCCCCAGCCGAGCGTTTCATCGTCGGAGAGCTGAGGCTTCTCCCAGCTCCGTACGGCATCCCGCAGTGGCAGCTCCTCCATGAGTGCCTTGCGTAGGTAGTAGCCGTAGATCACCATGCGGTTGATCTCGTTGGTGCCTTCGAAGATGCGGTCGATCCGCGTGTCTCGATAGGCACCGGCCATCGGATACTCCTCAGAGTAGCCGTAGCCACCGTAGATTTGAACGCCCTCATCGGCGTGATACGCCATGGTCTCCGAACCGAAGACCTTGCTGATCGAGGCCTCGATGGCGTACTCCTCCAGCGCCTTCATGATTTCCCGGGGCTCGGATTTCTTGTCCCCGAGCGCCGAGATGCGTGCGTCCATCAACCCGACGGTGCGGTAGATGACGGCATCCAGCTTGTAGGTCTCGACCACCATATGGGCCAGCTTCTTTCGAATGGCCTCGAAGTAGGCGATGGGCTGGCCGAACTGCATCCTCTCGAGCGCGTATTGGGTCGCGTTCCCGATGACCAGCTTGCAGCCCCCGAGATCTGCGGCGCCGAGCTTGAAGCGGCCGATGTTGAGCGCGTTGAGCGCAATGGGCATTCCGCCACCCGGTTTTCCGAGGAGGTTCTCCTTGGGGACCCTGGCATTGTCCAGATTGATCGTGACGGTCGAAGAGCCCTTGATGCCCAGCTTGTGCTCTTCGGCGCCGACGCTCAAGCCCTCGGTGTCGCGCTCCACGATGAAAGCGCTGACCCCGGCCCCTTCGAGATTGGCGAAGACGATGTAGACATCGGCCCAACCGCCGTTGGTGATGAAGGTCTTCGTGCCGTTGAGAAGGAAGAACTTCTCGTCATCGTCGAGGCGCGCGGTGGTCTTCTGATTGCCGGCGTCGGAGCCACTGTCGGGTTCGGTCAAGGCATAGGCACCGAGATACTCGGCGGTGCCGAGCTTGGGCAGATACTTCTTCTTCTGCTCTTCGGTGCCGAAGTAGGCGATGGGTAGGGTGCCGATTCCCACATGACAAGAGAAGGTAACGCACCACGAAGCGGAGCCGCCGGTGGTCAGGGCCTCGACGACCAGGGCCGAGGTGGCTTTGTCGAGCTCCATCCCGCCGTACTCTTCGGGGATATCGATGGAAGTGAGTCCGAGCTCACCGACTTCGCGCATGAGCTCCATGGAGAGCTCTTCATTCGGTGTAGCGAGGTCGTCTTTGACCTTGTTGATCCTGTCGGCCGCGAACTCGAGCACCATGCGCTCGATCTCCTGCTGCTCGTCCGAGAACTTCTCGCGGGTGAAGATCGGCTGCACGACGGGGTCGAGCAGGAACGCCCCACCTCTAGGCGGACCCAGAGGGGCGGATCTGGCCGCAGATTCGTCGGCCGAAGGCGTGTCGGCCTTCCCTGCGACTTTGATTTCAGGTTCCGAAGTTGTCATTAGATCCCCTTTTCTCGGGAGCCGAGCAGAGCGATATCGCGCAGCTTCGTGGGTGGTGCAATTGAAGTCTGCAAATAGGAAGACATCCTTCTGTGCGGGTCTACCGCCGCTTCGATCGTCATCAGCGTGAGTGGCGACCGCGGGCGCGTTCTTACTGTTTGAGCCGCGGTGCGTCAATTAGTATAGCAGTTTTTGCTGCACTGCGGCAGAGGTTCTTCGAGGGGTGGGTTGTGGGAGAATAGGGAGTAGCGGAAGGAGGTAGACGTCGTGAGACTGATTACCGCAGGAGACTTGATGAACCCGGAAGTGCTCACCGTGCGTGAGGACATGAGCGTGCGGGCTTTGGCGCGCTACCTGGTGGACAACGAGATCACGGGTGCCCCGGTGGAGAACGCCGCCGGCAGGTTGGTAGGTGTCGTCTCGGTGGTGGATATCGCTTCGGTTGCCTCGGATTCTGGCAACGTGACAACAGATCAGTCGAACCCGGATTTCTTCGTGCGGGGCTGGGAGGACAAGATCGACCTGGAGGAGATGATCGACTTCCGCGTCGACAACGAGAACTTGAAGGTCGGAGAGATCATGACCCCCACGGTCTACTCGGTGTCCGAGGACACCACCGTCTCGGACGTGGCCACGATGATGTTGAAGGGGCACCTGCACAGGCTGCTGGTGACCCGAGACGAGAAGCCCGTCGGCATCGTCTCCACCTCCGACCTTCTTGGGTTACTTATCGAGGGTAAGTAGCCCGCCCGCCCGCTCGCCCGAGGGCCTAGGGCAGTAGGGGCGTATGGGCTTAGGGGGTTGAGACGGCCGATCGAACCAGGGATCTCCCTCGTCTGCGGCCTCACCCGACCATGCCCCTCCGACGAGGGAGACCCATGGCCCGATCTACCACCGTCCCCCGTCGGACCACCCGGACGAACCTCCGATCGATATCGAAGTCTTCAGGACCCAGGACCCAAGCCCTAAGGCGGTCGGGCGGGTCTGCGGAGTTAGCGCAGGCGGACGTTGCGCAGGCGAATCGGCTCGGATGCGAAGTGTGTGATCTCGACCTGGTTGTTCTCGTCGTTCCAGCTGAACTCGGCCCCCAGCATGAGCTGACCTTCACCCCTACCTTCGGCGTCGACATCGAGGATGATGAGCGAGACGTTGTAGTCGAGCGTTCGGGCCGAACGCCAGGCCTCGGCGAAGGCGATCCTTCGATCCGTTGCCAGGATGATCTGCCGGCCATCTTCGGTGGGTGACGACCTCGAGTACCTGAGATTGTAGGCGAGACTCTGGCTCTCGCGGATGGTGCCCACCGATTCTTTGCCAAACAGGGTACTGGCAAGCTCGCGGGAGTCCCGGCTCTGGGCCTTCAGGGCCTCCATCAGCTTTGCCCTTTCCTCGTCGGTGCTCCAGCGGTTTACCCTGATTTGCAGCCGGATTTGCCCCCTGGGACCCACATTGCTCATGTTCACCGCGTTGGCATCGAAGTTGAGGGGCAACTCCTCCTCGGCCGGCAGGGGTGCCGCCACGAAACCGAGAGCGAGAGCCAAACCGAGAGTCGCCAGAGCGGCAACCGAGTGAAGTCGAGATGCTTGCATCTTGATCATGAGAGTCTCCTTTCGCGCCAATCTGAAATCTCCAACGCCGAGGTCTACAGAGGGCCGCAAGGTCGATTCTAGCGCTCGCGGGACGAGAATTCTGGGAGCTTCTGGAGAATCAGAATCCCCCAGACCCCCATCACGATCTCCAGAGCCGTGTAGGCGACGAGAAGCAGGCTCGGGACTCCATCGGTGAGGATGCTGAGCACTCGTCCAAAAGCGAGGCCGAACATGAAAGCGACCTCGGAAATCACGGCCGCGCGGGTGAGCTCCGGGCGAAAAGCTCCAAGGATCCACAGAACGATCATTGCCAGGTACAGGCCCATGACCGCGCGAAAGATGTGAGTCAGGTCGGTGCCTTCGACAGCCACATCGAGCACCGCGGGTAGAACCCCTGCCGGGGCCACGCCGTAGCTCAGTGCAATCGGAAAGAGCCCCGCCGCGGAAAACAGCAGATAGAACCTGGACCAGCCTCGAGCTTTCATTGCAACTCCTTTATCGACTACAGCTCTGTACCAGAGCGGCCCTAGAACCTGACCATGTAGCCCTTGCCTTCGAGACAGACCGCGAAGGAGTTCTTGAATCCGGTGATCTGTTCCTTGGTGGCTCGCTGCTGCTGCCCGGCCTGCCGCTCGACCTGCTGGGTGGCCTGGGCCTGGGCCTGCCGGCGGGCCCGGCGGCCGCCGATCAGCCCGGCACCGGCACCCCAGGCAGCGCCTCGGCCGGGATCGCTGCTGACAATCTGACCGATCAGGGCACCGCCAGCCGCTCCCACCACGGTGCCAGTGGCTCCCGAGCCAGCGCCCGCTTGTTGCGCCTCTTGTCGGGCCTGGTCGGCCTGCTGACTCTCCTGTTGAGCCTGATGAGACAGATCGAAGGGGTCGACGCCGGTGTTGTTCACTGCCCATGTGTAGCAGGCCGCCTCATCACGGCTCTGCTGCTCCGGGGGTTGACCGTCCGCTGGGAAGACATGAATGTTCATGGTGGCAGCCAGTGTTCTCTGTCCAGTCGGAGTCTCGATCGTGGACTGCGCTACAACTCCGGCACCTAGCGACAAGGCCAGAAGAAGAATGAGGAAGAGTTGTCTTTGCATTTCGTATCCCTTCTTCTAGTCGGATTCCAGCGGCGTGCAGTCGGCGAACCCGGCAAGGACGCTGCCTTGAAGGGCGATGGCGATCGAGGCGAATCCGGTGTCCGCTTCGAGCAGGATGCTGAAGGCCTTGCCGTTCTCGGCTCCCTCCAGAGCGATCAGCTGCCCCTCCCTTTCGAAATACTCGATGGGTGTCGTGCGGCTCTCTCCGCTGCCTTGGGTCGTGGTGAGAGTCTTATCGTCGAAGTTGATGCGGGTGAACCGGGGGATGTTCCATGTCTCGGGTGGTCCCTCGACACAACCGCCGTCGGCGAAGCATTCCTTCACCCGCAACGTCGAACAGAGAATCTCGACCTCGCCGGTCACATCATCGGCTGCCGCAGGCAGTGCCAAGAAGGTCGTTGCAAGGGTGAGAAACCAGGCAACTGAAAGGTATTTCATGGGAATCTCCTCAGAAACTGATTGGCATTTGAAGCTCCGATTCCAAGAGTCAGAACACGCCCCTGGTCCTTCCCAGCGAGGCTCCCCGCCGGGTCGCCGCGATCGACGTCCGCCACATGCTTCCCAAACCTACCCCTACGGCGTGTACCAGATCGGCGAGGTGTAGGCGCGATCCTGGATCGTTGCCGGCACGTTGTCCGGCAGGGGGATCCCGAAGAACGCAGCATCAAACGTGGTCCAACGCGGTGTCGGAATCTCCAGCACACGCACGTAGTAGAAGGCGTGCTCGGCGGCATCGAAGTTCGGGTCCTGCCAATGAGCGGCCAGCACTGCATCGCCGATGGTGTTGGTGAAGGTCGCCGTCGGGATGTCTACGGTATTGCCAACCGGCTCTTTGCAGCGACCATCCGCGTCTACAGAGCGACTATCAGAGACGGCCACGTCGTAGATACGCTCGTGCAGCTCACCCTTGCCATCGAGCCACCCCTTGATGATCTGGACCCGATCGAGATTAGCGCCATCAGGGTCGCGCAGCGCCCGGATCATGAAGCTCGGAGCTCCGCCGGGTGCTCCGGTAAGAGTGCCACCCATGGGCACGCCGCGCCGATACCCTTCAGCGATGAAATCGGGCCGCACCATATCGTCGGCAGCAAAGTCCCATCCTCCGAACACTCGCACCGTGATCCGGGTCCCCGTGGTGGCGTAGACCTCCTTGCGCTTCAACGAGTCGAAGAGCGCCTCTCGCGTGTTCTCCCGCGCCCACACCGCAGTTAGGCCGGAGGCGACCTCCTGTGAGGTCATGATCCTCAGCGCCGGGTCCTCGGCGGGAATGACCTCTCTGTTGTGCCGTTCCGGCGACGGCTCCGTGTGCGCGTACTTGCCGAAGTAGTTCTCCTCGCGCGAGGTGGGCAGCGCGGTGTGGGTGTCGGTGGACGCGCTCATTCCAACCTTGTACGGGTTGACGCCGAGCTCCTTGCCGAGCTTCAGACCCAGCTTGAGAGCCGAGCGAGCGTACTCGTATCG
>JAUWSP010000581.1 GCA_030610025.1 Acidobacteriota bacterium
CCGGAGAAATCGGCGACCACTTTTCGGAATCCGTGACCTTGAAACTCGAACTGCTCGGGGATACACTCTGTTGGCACGGTTATGGGCTCCTTTTTCGTGTTAACTGTCTTAGCATCAGTATTTTAACACGTTCTCGGAGCCATTTTTTCATTTATTGGTGAGATATGCGGGCTAGGCTACCGTGAATCGGCTGGGTTTTCGGTACTACACACCGGGTCGCCAACGAAGTCAAGAAAATCTCATGTGCTAGATGACACAAGACGACACGAGCTGGTGAAACCGTGGGTTGAAATGAGCGGCTCGGGCGCCCCGGATCAGTGTTGGCGAAGCACAGGTCAAATCGGAAGCTCATTGAGCCGTAAGAAGATCCATGCCGAATCCGTGGCCAGTAAGGTCTAACCCGGTAAGTCCGGCTAGCCGTCCAGTGGGTCATCCACTCTTAGTGTCAACTTCTCCTCGCTGATTGGGTGCCCGTAGTGCACGGCGATGCCGCCGAAGCGGTCCGCGGAGTCGATCATCTGGGCGAATATCGCCATCGTGAAGTCCTTGGTCCGATCACCGATCTCGATGCGGTTGATCCAGCTCATCTGTTTGCCGAGGCCACGCAGCCTATTGCGCATCTTCTTGACCAGCTTCGTGCGTTGGATCTCGTTTTCCTGTGGCGTGCCACCGCTCAGCTTTCCGATCTTAAGGAAGACGTCGCGGTGAATCTTTCCGAGTATATTCGAAAAGGTGCCGTAGCTATTGGTGACGTTTTGAGCCAGCATCTTCTCGGGGCCGGCGAGACCCCACTGCGCCATCTGTACCTCGGCGACGTCGAAGCCAGTGTCTTTCTTGTTCTCGTAGAAGAAGATTACGCGGTCGAACTCTCCAAAGGTGACGTGCACTGCCTTCGAGTAGGCCTCGCGCACCCGGTCGCGGAGATCCGCGGTGACTGGCTCTGAGAAGATGTCGACGAGAGCATCGCGGGAGAATCCCACGTCGATGTCGATCCTTGGCTCTCCGAAGTCGCCGAGTCGACCGATATCTTCGATTCCTTCGCAGAGGTCGTCGTAGTCCGCCGGGGGAACGATTTCGAAGTCGATCTTTGAAATTACGTCCCGTAGTTGGGCTCTGAGTGCTGCGGCCGGCACCACGCCTCGGAGGGTTTCGTTGTAGTTGTAGCGGAGGCCGTAGCCTCTAAGATGCAACCCCTGCCCCTTTAGAGTGTTCCCTTGACGCTCGTAAATCTCTTGAAGCGAGACCTCGAACAGAGTGTGCACGTTGAGGATCGCGCGCCTGTTCTGCCGGTGAACGCTTGTCTCGACAGCAGACTCCTGCACCCAGATCTCGCCGGTTGGCGTGGGCTCGATAAGCGTCTTGCTCGTGGTTAGAACGCTTCTCATGCTGAGCCGCTCGCGGCCGTTGATTACCATCTTCAGCGAGGCGGAGCTACGAATCTGATCGAGGAAGTAGGACTTCTGGAAGCGAATTGCGTGGGCGTTCGTCAGCCGATCCAGCACGACGTCGCCGATCTTTCCGAACAGTAGATCCTTCATCGCATCCCGGCCGGCATCCTCGGCCAAGTTGAGATCGACGGATACAAGGGCCTGGTGAGTCGAGAGCCTCTGCCAGGCGAGGCTCGCTTGCAGGGAAACCTCTCGGTTGAGGACTGTCTCGAGGGTTTCCTTCGCTTTTCCGACGAGCTTGTCGTAGCCGTTCGTGAGCTTCTTCAGATGCGCCAGGGCCGGCTCCACGGAATCGACGATCCTGTCGACAGCCGTGCCCAGCTGTTTGGCAAGGTATAGCTCCACCCAGATGATCTTCTTGTCCAGCAGCTCCTGCAGAGTGGCTGCGTCTGTGACCTTCTTGAGTAGGGCAATCGCGTCGTCCACATTCAGTTGTATCTTTAGCCAGCGGTACCTCTCTTCAAAGTCGTTGCGCACGGCCTTCTCCAGGGCTGAGTACTTTCCGGCCAGATCCTGGATCTGGGCGAAGCTCTTCTCGAGCCAGCCCACCTGCGACAGGTCCAGGTCGAGAGTCTTCGAGAGGATCGCAAGAACTTTGCGGACTTCTTTCCCGCGCTCTCCCGAGAGGCTGGCCAGAAGGTCTTCCGTCGATTCCAAGCCCTCGATGAGCGCTACCGCTTCGTCGATGTCACTGAGTGCGTCCAGCTGATCAGTGGCCGACTCGATAAAGCCGGCGACCTTGGCATCGATCATCTCGATGTCCTCTATTAGTTTCGCGGCGACCTCACGGATGGGTTGAAGGAACTCGTCGATTTCTGCGGCGGGGTCCTCGAGTACGTCTCGTAGCTCCTGCGACACCTGGCCGACGACACTGTCGATGAACTCGACCCCATTCTCGTTCAGCTCCTGGGGTGTGTCCCACTTCTTGAGCTTGGTCATCAAGTCGGGAAGAGGCGTACGCGAAAGGAGGGTGTCGATGAAGGCCCCGACCTCTTGTTCCTCTCCGCCCGATATCATCTTGGTCGAGAGCTTGGCGTCGACGTTCAGGTTGACGGCGACTCCGGCCTCGCTCCCGCGCTTCTTTAGAAAGCTGACATTCACCCATTGGTCCGCTCCGGTTCCCCGAACGATGGTGACGACGTCGCGTTCCAGGCGAAAG
>JAUWSP010000176.1 GCA_030610025.1 Acidobacteriota bacterium
AGCGCAAGGACCTTCACAGAGCACAAGATATCCCGCGCGATGACGAGACAAGGCGGCGGCCCGCCCGTCATAGTCTGAGTAGCCGACGCCGTCCGCCTGCGAACCACCCGGACGGACCTCCACAAGTTCGTGGTCAGCTTCGCAGGCCCCAAGACCTCAGGTCGCCAGGGCCCTCAAAGATCGGTCGGTAGGAGCCCCCGACCGCCTCAATCCTCCAGGCCCATTTCAAGGTCGAGGGCGGCGGTCAGGGCGTTCATGCGTGTCTCGATCTCCAGCCTGCCGGCTTCGAGCTCCTCCGGTCCGGCGTTGCTGGGAATCTCCACCATGCCTTCGACGCGGTAGCGCATGCGCGCAAAGGGCTTCGGCAGAATGAACCGATCCCAACTCTTGAATCGCCAGGCCCGATCGGTGCTCCACGTGACCCAGGCGACGGGTAGACCGGTGAGCGCGGCCACGAGTGCGACACCCGGTTTGGCCTGATATCGAGGTCCGACAGGTCCGTCGGGAGTGATGGCGAGGTGACTCTCGCGAGAAGCGGCCACGAGTTGTCTCACGGCGGCCTTGCCGCCGCGTGTCGAGCTGCCACGCACCGAGCCGATCCCGAATCGGCCGACGATGCGAGCGATGATCTCGCCGTCGCCATGGCGACTGATCAAGACCTTGACCGGTCGCAGCTCATCGGCGACTCGGAGGAGTCCCAACTGACGGTTGTGCCAGAAGGCCAGGATCGTTTTTTGGTCACTGTCTCGAACCTGCTTCAGCTCCGGTGGCAGATCGAGCTCCACACGCCAACTCCTGATCAGCAGGGGCAGGATGAGGCCACCGAAGACATGGATGGCAAACCAGTCGAGTAGATTCCGCTTCCACCGCCTGCGTCGGGGGGGGCTGCCGCTTTCGATGCTTCTCACGGCTGCCATTCTAACGCCGGTGGTGTGGAGAAAAGTCGGCCTGTCTCGGCTAGACTAGTTGGCGGAGGCACAGGCCTTCCTGCCACGTTGCGGTCCAACGATTCAGAGGGGGGAATCATGATTCGACGCATTTCCTGTTTGGTTCTGGGTGTTCTCTGGGTGGGTAGCTGCTTGATGGCAGCGCCACTTCCCGGATTCTCGGCCCGCGACCTGGTGAGAATGGATCGACTTTCGGATCCCCAGCCATCGCCTGACGGCGAGAGCATCGCCTTCGTGAGGCGACAGACCGACATGGAGGCCGACAGGGGCCATACCGACATCTGGGTGATCGACATCACTGGCGACAACCTCCGCCAATTGACCGAGCACGAGGCCTCGGACAGCAGCCCCAGATGGTCGGCCGATGGGGCTAGCCTCTACTTTCTCTCTTCCAGAGCTGGCTCCTCTCAGGTGTGGCAAGTGGGAGCCGACGGGAAGGACCTGAATCAAGCCACCGACGTACCCCTGGAGGTGAGCGGTTTTGTTCTGTCGCCTGACGGCACCAGCCTGGCCCTGGCCCTGGAGGTCTTTGTCGATTGCGATTCGTTGGAATGCACGCGCGAGAGACTCGATGACCGGGAGGCCGCCAAGGTGAGTGGCCAGATCTACGACCAGTTGTTCGTCCGGCATTGGGACACCAGGAAGGATGGCCGTCGGTCTCACCTGTTCATCCAGCCGGTCGATGGCGAACCGGTGGTCGATCTCATGCGCGGCATGGATGCCGACAGCCCGTCGAAGCCCTTCGGCGGCACCGAGGAGATCGCCTTTACGGCCGATAGCAAAGGCCTGGTCTTCACGGCGCGAGACGTCGGTGCCGCCGAGCCCTGGTCGACCGATTTCGATCTCTATTCCGTGCCGGTGGATGGCTCCTCGGCCCCTCGGTGCCTGACCGAGGCAAACGAGGCCTGGGACACGCAGCCCGTCTTCTCTCCCGATGGCAAGACCCTGGCCTACCTGGCGATGGAGCGGCCGGGGTTCGAGGCCGACCGGTTTCGGATCGTACTGCGGGACTGGAGCTCTGGCGAGCTCCGGGTTCTGACGCAGAACTGGGACTACTCTCCCGGTGGGATCATCTTCTCCGACAAAGGCGACACCCTCTACGTCACCGCTTCCGATCGTGGCCAGGTCTCCCTTTTCTCCATCGACCTGGCGACGGGTGAGGTCCGGACGCTCGTCGGCGAAGGCCACGTTCGATCGCCCGCGGTAGTCGGTGACGAGATCGTTTTTGGTCTCGATACCCTCAGCTCGCCGGTGGATCTGTTCGTGCTGGATCCGCAGAGCGGCGAGACCCGCCGGCTCACCGAGGTGAACGCGAAGCGACTTGCAGGGGCCGCGATGGGGGAGGCGGAACAGTTCTCCTTTGCCGGCTGGAATGGTGAGACGGTCCACGGCTATGTCGTGAAGCCGGCCAATTTCGATCCGTCCAGGTCCTATCCTGTGGCCTTCCTGATTCATGGAGGACCCCAGGGATCGTTCGGCAACGACTTCCACTACCGATGGAATCCACAGACCTACACCGGTGCGGGCTATGCAGCCGTGATGGTCGATTTCCACGGTTCGGTCGGCTACGGTCAGGCCTTCACGGATTCCATCAGCGGCGATTGGGGCGGCAAGCCTCTGGAGGATCTCCAGAAGGGGCTGGCCGCGGCCCTGAAGAGCAACCCCTGGATGGATGGTGATCGGGTCTGTGCCCTCGGCGCCTCCTACGGTGGTTACATGATCAACTGGATCGCGGGCAACTGGCCGGAACGGTTCCGATGCCTGGTGAATCACGACGGCACCTTCGACCAGCGGATGATGTATTTCTCCACCGAGGAGCTCTGGTTTCCGGAGTGGGAGCACGGTGGCCCGTACTGGGAGAACCCTGAAGGTCACGAGAAGCACAATCCGGCCCTGTTCGTGGATCGGTGGCAGACGCCGATGCTGGTGATTCACGGGGCACTCGATTTTCGTATTCCTGAAACGCAGGGCCTGGCCGCGTTCACGGCTCTTCAACGGCGGGGTATTCCCAGTCGACTGCTGTACTTTCCCGATGAGAACCATTGGGTGCTGAGACCTTCCAACAGCATCTTGTGGCACGAAACCGTGGTCGATTGGCTCGATCGTTGGCTGAAGGAAGATGGCTAGAGTCGGCTCGTGACTGCCCGAGCCGGTGAAGTCAGTGTGGTGATCCCGACCTTCGATCGGGCGTCGGTGTTGCCTCGCGCTCTCGATTCGGTGATGGCGCAGACGCACTCGCCGGCTGAAGTGATCGTCGTGGACGACGGCTCCACCGACGACACTGTCGAACTGGTCGAGGGTCGCTTTCCGGGGGTCCGCCTGCTGCGTCAGGAGAACCTCGGCGTCAGCGCGGCACGCAATCGGGGCATCGGGGCCTGTGAGGGTGAGTGGATAGCGCTGCTCGACTCGGATGATGAATGGCGGCCGGAAAAACTCCAGCGGCAGCTGGCCGCACTGCGAGACCGCCCGGAGCTACAGATCTGCCACACCGACGAGATCTGGATTCGCAAGGGAAGACGCGTCAACCAGCGGCGAATCCACGCCAAGCATGGTGGTTGGATCTTCGAGCACTGTCTACCCCTGTGTGCCATGTCGCCTTCCTCGATCGTGATTCACCACAGCGTGTTCGAGGACGTCGGGTTGTTCGACGAGGATCTGCCGGCCTGTGAGGACTATGATCTCTGGCTCCGGATCTGCAGTCGCCATCCGGTCCTCTACGTCGATGAGCCTCTGGTCGTGAAGTACGGGGGGCACCAGGATCAACTCTCGAGCCGTATCTGGGGACTGGATCGATTTCGTATTCGGGCCCTGGAGAAGGTGCTCCGGGAGGGCTCCTTGTCGGAGGCTGATCGAGCATCGGCTGGGGCCACGCTCCTCGAGAAGATCGAGATCTACCTGACGGGGGCCAGGAAGCGGGGAAGGGCTGCAGAGGTCGAAAAGTACGAGGCCAAGCGGACGCAGTGGTCCGAGGAGCTGGCTCGCTGGAGGCGCGGCGTAGCGTGATTCATGTCGTGGTCGCCCTGCGCTCGGAGGCCCGACCCCTGGTCCGGCTATTCGATCTGAAGCCACTGCCGGGCGGTCTCGTCGGCAGACCAGCCTTTGGCGGCCCCGATCTGCGCTTGATCGTCTCCGGAATGGGGAAATCCAGGACAGCGCTCGCGGTGGAGGGGTTGAGCGCTCTCCACAAGGCGCCCTCGGCGGTCGCCTGGCTGAATGTCGGAATCGCGGGCCACCGAAACCTGCCGGTCGGCGAGGCGGTCCTGGCAGACGGGGTCGTGGAGGAGGCTACAGGGAAGAGCTGGCGACTCCACCCCATTCGTGGCGTATCCTGCCGGATCGGACCGGTGTGCACGGTGGGGACGGTGGAGGAGCGGTATCCGACCGAGGCGGTCTACGAAATGGAGGCGGCGAGTCTCTGCGCTGGCGTACCCGATGTGATCGGTGCGGGTTTCTTGCAGATCCTCAAGGTCGTCTCCGACAACCAGCAGACCGGTACTACACAGATCACGGCTGAAATCGTCGAAGAGCTCATTGAACGGCAGCTGGAGGTCGTCGAGTGGCTGATCCGTGAGCTGCGGACGAAGGTCGGGGCCGGAGCCATCGGCGTGGACGCCGAGCGCACCCCATGAGACATCGGCTCCGCTAGAATGTCCGCGGAGGTTCCCCCATGAGCGATCGTAAGTACCGGCAGAGCGGGTACCAGGACAACGAGCCCCGTGAGAAGCGGTCACGGCCTTCAGGGCCGCGCGAGAAGTCCGACAAGCCGCGCGGCCGTGGTCTGGGCAAGCCGAAGAGATCGGTCTTCCGCTGCAACCGGTGCGGACAGAGTCGGGCAGTGGGGCAGAACGTTGCTTTGGACGCGACCTGCGCTGGATGCGGTGACGATCTCCACACGTGCACCAATTGCGTCTACCTCGACAGTTCGGCTCCGAAGGAGTGCCGCCAGCCGATCGAAGATCGGGTGGCCAAGAAATCCAAGCGCAACGAGTGCCAGCTCTTCGAGCCCAAGACGACTCAGGAGTTCGCCAAGGAGAGCCCACCGCCGGATGACGCGAGGGCGGCCTTCGATGCTCTTTTCAAGCTGTAGCGGCAGTTCCTCTCGGAACTGGCCGAGTGACTTCTCGGGGAGAGTCTGATGTCCGATCCCACCGCAGTCGTTCAGAGAGTCGGGGACTTCGTTTGGGGCCCCTTTCTGCTCATTCCCCTGCTACTGCTGACCGGTCTGTATCTGACGATTCGGCTGCGCGGAATACAGTTCCGCAAGCTCTGGCACTCCCTCTACATTGCCCTGATCGTCCGCCGGGAAAAGGGTGCCGAGGGGGATATCTCCCACTTCCAGGCACTGATGACGGCGCTGGCGGCCACCGTCGGCACCGGCAACATCGTCGGGGTGGCCACCGCCATCGCGACCGGCGGTCCGGGAGCGCTCTTCTGGATGTGGATGACCGGCCTGGTGGGAATGGCCACCAAGTTCTCGGAGGCCTTGCTGTCGGTCAAGTTCCGCATCACCGACGAGAGGGGAGAGCAGTCCGGTGGGCCGATGTACTACCTGGCCAACGGCATCCGATGGCGGGGTTTGGGCAGGACCCTCGGATGGCTCTTCGCCCTGTTCGCGGTCTGCGCCTCCTTCGGCATCGGCAACATGGTGCAGTCGAATTCCGTGGCGCACGCCCTGAAGACCTCCTTCGACCTGCCGGTCTGGGCAACCGGCCTGATCCTGGCGGTGGCGGCCGGTCTGGTGATCCTCGGGGGCATCAAGTCCATCGGCAGGTTCACCGGAATCTTCGTGCCGGTCATGATCGCGGTCTACATGCTCGGCTCCGGCCTCGTGCTGGTTCTGTTTGCGCGCGAGATACCAGCAGCGCTCGGCCTGGTCTTCGAGGGCGCCTTTTCCGGCACGGCTGCCGTCGGAGGTTTCACGGGCGCGGCCGTCAGGCAGGCCATTCGCTTCGGTGTGGCGAGAGGCATCTTCTCGAACGAATCGGGCCTCGGATCGGCCGGCATCGCCGCCGCTGCAGCGCAGACACGGGAGCCGGTTCGGCAGGCCCTGGTCTCCATGACCCAGACCTTCATCGACACCATCGTGGTCTGCTCCTTCACCGGACTGGCCATCTTGGTCACCGGTGGCTGGAAAGAGGGCCTGAATGGTGCCGCCCTGACCCAGTACGCCTTCTCTCACGGACTGCCCGGCCAATGGGGAGGGTGGATCGTCGCGGTCTGCCTCTCGATGTTCGCCTTCTCCACCATGCTCGGCTGGAGCTACTACGGTGAGAAAAGCATGGAATATCTGTTGGGAGTGCGATTCGTCC
>JAUWSP010000541.1 GCA_030610025.1 Acidobacteriota bacterium
ACAATCGCCCAGATAGATATTGCTCACCGTTTTATCGGGGCGGCCCGATACCTCCGCCCTCGACTTGACGTAAGCGACCGTGTCACGGTCCAGGCGCATCGTCACAGGCTGCTTCAAATGCTTGGCATAGGGGTTCTTGCGTCCCTTCATCTTGGAGAAGTCGTAGTGTTTTCTCATCGTCTCTGTCTCCAATACTCCTGTTCCTCGGCCGGGTCTGCCTTCCTGGCGGAAACCAGTCGGATGACGCTCTCACTGTCGCGAAAACAGTGACAAACGACGAGAGCTCGTGGCTTGAAGCTCAGTCCGAGCAAGAGGAACCGATCCTCATCTTCCGAATGGTCAGGATCGAAGAACACGATGGCGTTCTCATCGTAGAAGGCCGTTCGGGCTTCCTCGAATGAAACGCCGTGTTTCTCGAGATTGGCTCTTTCCTTCCGATCATCCCATTCGAAGGTGAGCCCTGGCATATGTACAGTGTACGTATGTTCACGGTGACAGTCAACTCACGCCGCGCTACCTGAGGAGGGATAGGGTGTTGCATTCGGAGAGTCAGAGATTCATGGGGTCCGTGGGCCGGTTGGGAACGAGAGGACCATCGCGGCCCGCACCTTGGCTTGGAGGAGATTCGAGGGAAAAGGATGGCTGAATGCCGCAAGCTGCGAAGCGAGGCTTTCGAGGGCTGGCTCCCCGAACAAGACGCCGAGTACCATGAGTCGGGTCCAGGCCCTCAAATGATCAGCCGCACGCCACCGAGCTCCGCCAGGCCGTAGAGGAAGTGGTCACCCGGTGAGCCGATGAACATGAAGTTCATCGGTACATCCCACTCCTGCGAGAGCTCGCGAATCAGCTCCGGAGTGAACTCACCCTTGAGAACGACAAACTCGATATCGATACTGGGGTAGGCCTCATCGAGGAACTTCAGGTCGCGGCGCAACTTGGCGGGTACGTCCTTCTTCTCCTCGACCACGGTGACGACTTTGATGCGATTGGTGTGCTCGTTGTTGCGCACGTACAACATCGCCCGGTTCAGCGCGGCGACGTCGTCACCACGGGTGAAGAAGACGAACTGTTGCGAGTTGATCTGGTCGATCTTGCCGCGAATCGTCTGGGACATGGCCGAAGTCCAACCGGCGATCATGTCGCTGACCCGGCGGATGAAATAGAGGCAGACCCTGAGCAGCCAGATCCTGCCGAGCATGATGAAGACCACCAGAACCGTGGGGATGAAGTAGTAGAGGAAGACCTTCACATAGGCGGGATTCAGCAACAGGTTGCCCACCAGGCCGACGGTCACTGCCGCAATGCCGATCAACACCGCGGGCCAGGAGGCTGTCGTCGGCCGGGGAAGTCGTGCACGCTTGACTTTGAGCAGAATGTTGCCGATGCCAAACAGGATCATCACAGCGAGAAACGAGATCGTGTAGACCCCGGCGAGGGCGCTCAGCTCACCCTTGGTCGCCAGTAGCACGGAGACCGATAGCAGGAAGAAGACAATGATGATGCGGTAGGTGGTACCGCGTCGGCTCTTCTTCAAGAGCGCTTGGGGCAAACAGCGATCCAGGGTCATCCGTCCGATCAGGCCGTTGACGCCAACAAAGGAGGTCAGGACCGCCCCACTCAAGACCAGCGCCGCATCGACCGAGACGATCCTGGCCAGCCACGGGCCACCCGCCAATCCACCCATGTGGGAGAGCAGGGCTTCCTTGTGGCCTTCGACCTCGGGAATGGGAACCAGGGCCAGTGCCAGCAGAGCCATGCCGGGATTGAAGACGGTGACAGCCATCCACATGTTGCGGAGAGTTTTCGGGAAGACTCCCGGAGCCTGTTCCTCGACGTAATTGGAGGAGCTCTCGAAACCGGAGATCCCGAGCATCGCCGCCGCGAAGCCGAAGAACAGGGCCCGGCCAATACCGCCCTCGACAGGAGTGGAGAAATTAGCGATCAACGTCCCGAGACCGTGACTGAAGAGGTACCAGCCGCCGATGACCAGGAGCAGGGTAAGCGTCGTGATGTGGGTGACGAAGATCACCACGGCCACCTTCGAGGACTCGCTGATACCGATGATCGCCAGGACCATGAAAAGAGCCAGGAGGCCGATGGTGGCACCGATCACCGGTAGCCCGTTCCACAGGTGATGGACGTAGTGCATGGCCTCCGAGGCGGAGATCACCGCGGTTGCCATGTAGGAGAGCAGGGTCAGGCAAGCGGCCAGCGAGGCGACCCTCTTGCTGGTGGTATTCAGCAGGGCGTTGTAGGCGCCACCGTTGAGCGGCAGGGCTCCCACCACCTCGCCATAGATCTTGCGGAACAGGAAGAGGACTGCGGCGACGATCAGGAGAGCCAGCCAGGCGTAGTGACCCGCCTGCAGGATGGCCAGGGCCGAGACGTAAAGACACGACGACGTGATGTCATTGCCGCAGATGGCGGTGGCTGGCAGCTCTGAGAGGCCGGGGTGTCTTTGGGCCGTCAGGTGCTCGACAGCAGGCTCGTCCGCAGTCTGACTGGAAGCTTGGGTCATGGGGTTTCTAGTGTAGCCCAGAAAAAGCGGCCAGAAAAAGTGGCTGGCACCTGGTGGATCCGCGACCCGTGGACCTTGGCATTTTGGCCACTGAGGTGATCATTTTGGATGCCGAATCGTACTTTTTGGCCGCTGGCTGGGCAGAATGCCCGACAAGTGGGTGGCACCTGCCGTAAGATGGGTGGCACCTGTCGCGGGCCGTTGTTTGCAGGCACTGGATTTCGTCGTGAATCCCCCCCCGAAAAGCTACTGGCTGCTACCGGCCATCATCGCTCTTCTGCAGGCGCTGCCTTTCCTTGCCACCTTCTGGCTGACGCCTCCCGTGGATCAGACCTACCTGAAAG
>JAUWSP010000483.1 GCA_030610025.1 Acidobacteriota bacterium
CCGATGACGATGGCCTGGGCTCCCGCCACACCGGCACCCTCGGAGTCTTTCTCACCCGTTCGGCGAGCCACCAGCGCAGTGGTCCCCATGCTGAGACCGATCGCCAGGGAGAAAACCAGGGTCAGCAAAGACTCGGAGAGCCCGACCGTGGCCACCGCCTCGGACCCCAGTCGGGAGACGAAGAAGACGTCGCAAATGGCGAACACCGACTCCATGACCATCTCCAGCACCATGGGGACGGCCAGCAGGGCGATGGCGCGACTCAAGCCTCCTTCCGTGAAGTCCTCCTGGGAGCCGTGAACGGCCTGTCGAAGGGACTTCCAGAAAGGGACCCTCCCTATCGAGGGACTGGCGGGGTCCGTTGCTTTCGTCATGGAGTTGGTGAGGATTCCTCCCGGAGCCGATCGGAGAGGATCTCCAGGAGATAGCGCTGAGCTTCCGGGCTGTGGATCATTCCGAAGTGCTTGCCCTCGACATTCATGACCTTGGGACTCAGGAGGTCCCGCTCGGGTCTCGAGAGCCACTGCTGGCTTTCCAGGGTTGCATGGCCATCGCCGGTCGCCGTAAGTCGGTCGAGGAGTGAAGGGAATCGATCCAGAGCCTCATCACCGAGGAAGTAGGTCTCCCATTCGCCTTCTTCCCTGACCAGCAGGGCCCTGGCTGGTGTTTCGTTGAAGTCGTTGAAGATCAAGTAGTACCGACCCGCGGTCGTCCCCCCCGAGTCCTTGCGCAGCAGTCTCTGAAACAGCTTGGCATCTCGGAGAGTACGGGCCAGAAAAGCCTCTCGTGCCTTGACATCACCAAAGAGGTCTGGACGCTGGTTCTTGGTCAGCCGGCTCTCCACATCACGAGCGAAGACCGACCATTGATACCTCTTCCAGGAGACAGCATCATAGAGATCCACCGCCACCGCCTGGCCCTCGTCGTCGATGAACAGGTCGTCGGTATGGGCCGGCAGATCCTGGTACAACGACTCGTAGCCAAAGAAGGCCTCGGGGGCCCACCTTCGGCCCACCCACCGCACGTATTGGCGCCCCCGATCCAGCTCTCGCAAGATTCGAAGAGAGCCCCCGTTCGAGGCGCCCATGAGGATCACCTTCTGGATGTCCAGACTTGCGGGCACCTCACTCTGTCCGGCATCGGCCTGCTCGAGGGTAGCGGCGCCGTATCGCGCCAGGTACCGGCATAGATGAGCACCATTGCTCTGGCAAACGAGCACGACGGCGAGACGAGTCTCGCCACGGGCCAGACGCATTTGCTCCAACTTTTCCAACAGCTGGTGGGCGGACTCTACATTGCTCTGCCGCCAGTCGTAGCCGAACAAAAACAGGGAGTCCTCAGGCAACGGGTCGTCCAGATCACCCAGCCGGTAGCCGCTGGCCTCCAGCAGGTCCACCAAGGGTCGATAGACCGGCTTGCGAACCACGCCGGCCAAACGCAGCTGGAGGATGACATCTCCGGCCCCGACTCTGGATCGGCTCGGCCCCGCCTCGATGGCCCTCGCAATGTTGTAGCCGCGATCCCGCGGAAAGAGCAGATCGCCGCCCCGACCCCAGAGAATCTTGGCGCTCTCGGAATCCCTGAGCTCGACCCCGGTCACCCCTGGAACGAAGACCACCGGAACTCGGGGCGGGCCACTGCCAGACGGCTCGAGATCCGCCACCGGCGCACCACTCGCGGCGAGTGCCATCCACAGAGCCGCCACGACGCCGATCGACCCCGCCGTTACCGCGGGAATCCACCAGGCTCTATTTCCGGCCATCTCAGGAGACCGTTCTGTGGAAACCCTGTTGCCCATGGGTCGATCTGGAGGCTTTCGGGTGCAGGTTGATGCCTACCCGCACCGAGCCGCCTGTCATCCTCTTCTCAGCCTGCGGCAGCTGCTGCAGGCGCCGGTTAGCTTACACGGCTCGGCAGCAACCACCCCGGTTGCGTCGTCCAGTTCAAATCAATAGCCTGTCACCACCATGAGACAGTACCTGGATCTCCTGCAACACATTCTCGACCACGGAGTCGATAAATCGGACCGCACCGGTACCGGTACACGCAGCATCTTTGGCTACCAGATGCGCTTCGATCTCGGTGACCGCTTCCCGATGCTGACCACCAAGAAGCTCCACGCTCCGTCGATCATCCACGAGCTGCTCTGGTTCCTGACCGGCGACACCAACGTCCGGTACCTCAACGAGAGCGGCGTGAGGATCTGGAACGAGTGGGCAGACGAGAACGGCGAGTTGGGACCGGTCTACGGCTATCAGTGGCGCTCATGGCCGACCGCTGACGGCCGAAACATCGATCAGATCACCCAGGTCATGGAGCAGATTCGAAGCAACCCGGACTCGCGCCGTCATATCGTCAGTGCATGGAACGTCGGCGATGTCGAGAAGATGGCCCTGCCACCCTGCCACCTCCTCTTTCAGTTCTACGTCGCCGAAGGCCGCCTTTCCTGCCACCTCTACCAGCGCAGCGCAGATGCCTTTCTCGGAGTTCCGTTCAACATCGCCTCGTATTCGCTGCTCACCCTGATGGTGGCTCAGGCCTCCGATCTCATGCCAGGGGAATTCGTCCACACTTTCGGTGACGCCCACCTGTACCTGAATCACCGGGAGCAGGCCCGTCTGCAGCTCGGCCGCGAACCGCGATCCTTACCCAGAATGGTCCTGAATCCAGAGATCCGATCCGTCCTCGACTTCCGATTCGAAGACGTCTCCCTCGAGGACTACGATCCACATCCCCACATCAAGGCGCCGATCGCGGTATGAAGCTCTCGATCATCGTCGCAGTCTCCGACAACGGGGTGATAGGCCGTGACAACGATCTTCCCTGGCGGCTATCGGGCGATTTGAAGCGATTCAAGGCCTTGACGATGGGCCATCACCTCCTCCTGGGCCGGAAGACCTTCGACTCCATCGGAGCCGTCCTGCCGGGTCGCACAATGGTTGTGATCTCCCGAGGTCAACCCAGCTTGCCGCCCGGAGTCCATCTGGCTCACTCCCTCGAGGAGGCGGTGGAGCTGGCCCGATCCAACGGGGACGATGAGACTTTCGTCGCCGGCGGGGCGGAGATCTATTCGCAGGCGCTGCCTGTCGCGGACCGCCTGTATCTGACGCGAGTTCACACCGACAGCGAGGGCGATACCTTGTTGCCTGCCTGGCAGGAAAACGAATGGCAAGAGGTCTTTCGCGAAGACCATCCGGCCGACGATCGAAACGTCCACCCCTACTCGTTCTTCGTCTACAAACGATAGCCAGC
>JAUWSP010000477.1 GCA_030610025.1 Acidobacteriota bacterium
AAGCCACCAGTCGATTCCGCAGGTCAGGGGCATGTACCACGGTGATCGATCCCGCAAGGAGACCCTGGTCGAGTATGGATTCCGGCTACCGAGCGCGCTGGACAATCGGCCTCTCACGTTCGAGGAGTTCGATAGCCGAGGCCATCAGAGGATCTATGTCTCGGCGACTCCCACCAAGTGGGAGCTGCAGCGCTCACACGGGGTTGTGGCCGAGCAGGTGGTTCGTCCCACCGGTCTGCTCGATCCCGAGATCGAGGTGCGGCCAGCCAGCGGGCAGGTCGATGATCTCCTGGCTGAGATCCGTCGAGTGGTGGAGGGTGGGGGCAGGGTTCTGGTGACGACCCTCACCAAACGCATGGCCGAGGAGCTGACACAGTACCTGCTGGAGGTCGGCGTTCAGGTGCGTTACCTTCACAGCGATGTGGATACCCTGGAAAGGGTGGAGATCGTCACGGACCTGCGGCGTGGCGTATTCGACGTGTTGGTGGGGATCAATCTGCTGCGAGAAGGGCTCGATTTGCCGGAGGTGGTTCTGGTGGCGGTATTGGACGCAGACAAAGAGGGTTTTCTGCGCAGTGACACATCGCTGATCCAGACCGCTGGACGGGCGGCAAGAAACCTCGAGGGCAGGGTGTTGTTCTATGCCGACAGGATCACCGACTCCATGCGTCGGGCAATGACCGAGACCGACAGGCGTCGAATACGGCAGGGGGCGTATAACGAGGAGCATGGCATCGAGCCCAGAAGCGTGCTGAAGGACATTCATAGTCCGTTGGTAGCCATGAGCAATTTGGACTATTTCTCCATTGGGGATCGCTTGCCGTCGAAGGTGGCCGAGCGATCGGGACTACCCCTGGGGCAGCAGATCGAGAGCCTGGAGAAGGAGATGAAGGCTGCTGCCAAACGCCTCGAGTTCGAAGAGGCGGCCAGTCTTCGAGATGAGCTTCGTGAGCTCAAGGAGCTCCAGATCTACAGTGACTGAAAGCTCGTGCACAGGTTGAGGCCATGGTGAGCTCCGCTCTCGTGCAGCGCATTCGGGAGCTTCCCGACAGGCCGGGTATCTACGTCTTCCAGGATGCCAGGGGCCGTCCCCTCTATGTCGGTAAAGCCAGCTCGCTGCGTAAGCGGGTGTCGAGCTATCTGTCGGGTCGGCCCGAGGCACGAATAGCGATCATGCTCGAGGAATCGGTGGACGTCGAGTTCGTCGTTACCGACACCGCAGCCGAGGCCCTGCTGCTCGAGAACAACTGGATCAAGAGTAGGCGACCGCGCTACAACATTCTTCTACGAGACGACAAGACCTATCCCTATGTGAAGCTGACGCTCGACGACTATCCGAGAGTGGCCTTCACTCGCCGCCTGCGCCAGGATGGAGCCGATTACTTCGGGCCCTACCTGCCGGGTGGTCTGGCCCGGCGAGCGATCAAGTTGGTACAGAAGCTCTTCGAGATCAGGGTCTGTCGAATCGAAATCGACGGCACGCTCCCCAGGCCCTGTCTCTACTACGACATGCGGCGATGCCTGGGACCTTGTGCGGCTGGATTGACCACGCAAGCGGCCTACGATCAGGCGGTTGCGTCGGCGAGGCTCTTCCTGGCTGGCAGGACCGATGAGCTGCTGAAGAACCTGCGCCGGGAAATGGCGACTCAAGCGGAGTCTCTCGGGTTCGAGCAGGCTGCGCGGACTCGGGATCTGATTCTCGAGATCGAATCGGTGACTCAGCAGCGCAAGCTGTCGTCTGTCCGAGGAGAGGACGTCGATGTCTACGGAGTTCACGCTGCAGGAGGTACTGCTGCGATTTGCGCCCTGGTGATGAGAGGGGGCCAGGTCCTGGATCGTCGCGAGCTGTTCTGGGAAGGTCAGGAGGAGGTCTCGAGGGAGGCGGTGCTGTCGGAGTTACTGCCTCAGATCTATGAGCGAACGACCTTCATTCCACGCGAGATTCATCTGCCCTTTCCCATCGCCGGTCAAGACACGCTGGCTGACTGGTTGACGGATCGAAAGGGTGAGCGGGTCTACATCCGTTTACCGTCGCGGGGTCCGAAGGCGCAGCGAGTTGCGCTGGCCCAGAGGAACGCTGGTCTGGCCCATCGGCGGAGGTTTCGAACCGATCCGGCAGGTGAGCAGACGGCCCGGGCGTTGATGGAGCATCTGACGCTGCCAGATGCTCCTCAACGGATCGAGGGCTTCGACGTGGCCACTCTTCACGGGGGAGAGACGGTCGCTTCGCTGGTGGTGTGGGAGCAGGGGCGGATGCAGAAATCGGAGTATCGGAGCTTCAATATCCGCAACCTTTCCCAGGCCGATGACTTCGCTTCGATTCGGCAAGCGGTGGTCCGGCGCTATCGCAGAAGGTTGGAGGAGTTGGGAGCCATGCCGGACCTGATACTCATCGATGGCGGTCGCGGCCAGCTCAACGCGGCCCTGAGCGCCCTCGTAGAGCTGGGGGTAGAGGAGACCCCCGTGGTCGGCTTGGCCAAAAAGCAGGAGGAGTTGTACCTGCCACACCGCCCCGAGCCGCTGCAGCTTCCGCGGCACGATGATGGTTTGCGACTCTTGCAGCGGATTCGCGATGAGGCTCACCGGTTCGCCCTGTCTCGACATCGAAGGCGACGCACAAGGAAGACCCTGGCGAGTGAGTTGGATGCCATACCAGGCATTGGACCCCGTCGACGCAAGGCCCTACTGCGACAGTTCGGTAGCGTCGAGCATCTGAAGAAGGCTCGGCAGAAGGAGCTGGTGGAACTTCTCGGACCGGTGTTGGGAGCCAGGGTGTTCGACCAACTGGCCGACGGATCTGGTGGTGGCGGAGGTTGATCACTTCACAGAGAGAGTCCGAATGGTTCGGTAGAATAGGCCCACACAGGCCCTGAACTGGTTATGTCTACAGAGCGCATAGAGCCGCCAGAGATCCGCTTCTTCGACGCGATTCGTCGCGCCTACGTGGAAGGTTGGACAGGGCGGCTGGGCCTGGATTCGGCCGACATCCGGGGCCAGCTGTTCTTCGTAGGCGGGGACCTCTATATCTCCCCTGATCATCCCTTTGAGGCTGCCGCCAGTGCCTGGGCGGATTCGCTGAGGTCGATCCAGCGTCGTGGCGACGGCGAGGCAGAGGCGGGTGAGGGGAGTGCCGAGATCTCGAGCTCGGGGCCAGGCAGTCAGGAGGCTGTCGAAGCTCGCGAGGCTACCAGGGGTCTGGTCTCGGACCTCACCGATCTGCTGAGAACCTGCTCCAGGGAGGCCTGCCATTTTGTTGACGGTGCCGGGCAGATTCGACTGG
>JAUWSP010000189.1 GCA_030610025.1 Acidobacteriota bacterium
GCCCTCGACGCGGAGGGCCAGCCGCTGGCCGATGCGAACGTCCGCGCCACAGATCTTCTTGGCGGGCCGACCGACACCTCGGACTTCCCTTCCTCGGGCGAGGGCCGCCACCTGATCATCATTCCGAGGAACCACATCCGCCCGGCCGGTCCTCAGCACCGCCGCTTCACCCTCGAGTTCTCCTGGCAGGAGCAGGGGCAGACAAGGTCGCTTCGCCGCTCGTACTTCGTCACGAAATAGGTGCCAGCCACTTTTCGGCCGGCACAGGTCCGGCCGCTTCAATGAGGGCTCAATCAGGGCACCGAAATAGGTGCCAGGCACTTTTCGGCCGGCAGAGGTGCAGCGGGAGGGCGCAAGGCCCTCCCCTACTTCAATCATGCCCCTTCAATCAAGCCGCGGGAAGGGCCAGGGCCTCCTCTACTCGACTGTGGCGACGGCACGGACAGGGGAGCCGTCGGCCTGTTCGATCTTGAGTGGGAAGCAGTAGAACGAGAACAGCGAGTCCGGCAGGCGCTCGAGGTTCGTCAGGTTCTCGATGATCACCAGCTCCGCACCGAGCAGGATGTTGTGCACTGCAAATTCGGTGGAGTCGACCTCGTCCACGGAGATCATGTCGATACCGACGCCTTGGATTCGAGCGTCCACGAGCCACTGAGCCGCCTCGGAACTCAAAACCGGGAAGCCCTGGAAGTACTGCTCGGAGTCCCAGTACCGACTCCAGCCGCTGCGAAGGATCACGAAGTCGGCCTCACCAAGGACCTCGGCGCGGGCTTCGACCGCACTTACGTCTATCTTGCCGCCCTCGACGCCGCTCACATCGATGACACACGCTTTGCCAGTGAAACGGTCAATGGGGAATTGATCCAGCCTTCGGCCCCCGGCGATGATGTGAGCCGGAGCGTCCATGTGCGTCCCGGTGTGGGAGAACATCGTGATCTTCTTCTCCTCGAACCCATCGGTCTCGATCGAGGAACCGACTTCGAACACCGGTGGCTCCGTCCCCGGGAATACGGTCATCCCCGGCTGGATCACATGCGTCAGATCGATGACTTTCATTGCCGATCCGACTCTCTAGACGACGCGAAAGACCTGGCCGGTCTGGGCACCTTCGGCGCTCTTGGCATAGGCAAGTGCCGCCCGCGCTGCAGGTACCGCCTCGTATCCTCGAAAGAAGGGCGCGTACACCTCCATCGCCTCCTCGATGACTCCTGGGCTGACCACATTGATGCGCTGGCCTCGCGGCATCTCGATGGCGGCAGCCTGAACGAAGGAATTCAGCGCACCGTTGACCATCGAAGCCGAAGATCCCGCCACGACGGGATCGCTGTCGAGTGCACCTGAGGTGAGCGTAAACGACCCTCCATCGGAGATGTATTCCCGCCCGATCAAGACCAGGTTCACCTGGCCCATGAGCTTGTCCTCGAGACCGAGTGTGTAATCGTCGTGGCTCATCTCGCCAAACGGTGCGAATTTGACCGAGCCGGAAGTCGAAACCACCGCATCGACCGAACCGAACTGCTCGAAAGCCGATCGAATCGACTCTATGACGGTGATGTCCATTCGCACGGCACCCGAGGTACGCCCCGCCGAAACCACATCGTGACGGTCCTCCAGCTCTGCGACGACTGCCCGGCCGATCGTCCCTGACGCTCCTACCACCAGAATCTTCATCTTGCTGCTCCCTTCGCGCTGTTGATTGCTGACCCGCCCCAGGCCAGGTCTTCTGACGTCTATCTGGCCAGATTCTGTCACGTGGGCAGGCCCCAGCCCGTTAGGATAGGTGCCAGGCACTTTTCGAGCGGAAGGGAGCTAGAAGAATGCAACGAATCACGGTCGGTGAAGTCGAGCTTGCCTATGTCGACAAAGGATCGGGGCAGGTAGTTCTCCTGGTTCATGGATTCCCTCTCGATCACTCCATGTGGTCGGGGCAGATCGACGTCCTGGCCGTTCGCAACCGGGTGATCGCGCCCGATCTGCGAGGCTTCGGTGAGAGCGACGGCCAAGGTGAGACGACCACCATGCAGCAGTTCGCGGCTGACCTGGCTGGCCTTCTCGAGGCCCTGGAGATTCGGGAGCCCATCACCCTGTGCGGGCTCTCGATGGGCGGTTACGTCGCCTGGCAGTTCTGGAAGCACCACCGGGACCGACTGGCGAGCCTGATCCTCTGCGACACCCGCGCTGCCAGCGACACACCGGAAGGCGCTCAGGGCCGGCTCACACTCGCGGACACAGTGCTCGCTGAAGGGGCGCTACCGGTCGCCGACTCGATGCTACCGAAGCTCTTCGCACCCAAGACTCTCGAGTCTCGACCACCCTACGTCGATGCCACGAAGCAGGTCATGGCTTCTACCCAACCGACCACCATCGCGGCCGCGTTGCGCGGCATGGCGGAGAGGCCCGACATGACCGCAGAGCTCCCGAACATCGAGCTGCCTGCCCTTCTGGTGTGCGGTGAGCAAGACGTGATCACGCCGGCCGATGAGATGCGTACCGTCGCGGCGGCGATGCCCGAAGCGATGTTTCACGTCATCTACGGTGCCGGGCACATGTCGCCGCTGGAACGTCCGGAGAGGGTGAACCACCTGATTCTCGACTTCCTCTAGCAACCATGTCCATCCGACACCTCGCCCTTGTGACCGCTGGACTCCTGGCAATTTCGTGCACGGCGCACCGCATGCACCGGCCCGTCAGCATCGAGCAGAGAGACGACTACAGCCTGGCCTTCATCGAGTTCGACGATCAGGGTGAGCTCTGGTCGCCCTCGCAGCTCGACAGCGCTCTGGCGCATCTGGAGCAACTCAACACCACCGGGCCCGGAGTCGCACTGGTGGTCTTCGTTCACGGATGGAACAACGACGCCTCGACACGCGAAGAGCAGCCGGAAAACGGCTCCATCTACCAGTACCGCAAGATCCTGTCTCGACTCAACGATGACATCGAGGAGAGGTTCCCTGGAATCGGCATCCCGGTGATGGGCATCTATCTCGGATGGAGGGGTAGGGTCTCCAATGTCCCCCTGATCCGCGAGGCCTCCTTCTACAACCGGCGCGGTGCGGCAGAACGGATCGCCGGTGCCTCGGCCACCGAGGCCATCTATCGAATCCTGACGACGATGCGGGTCAATCCGAACTCGCGCTCCGTGCTGATCGGCCATTCGTTCGGATCGATGATCCTCGAGCGGGCCCTGGCCCAGGCCGCGATCAGCGCCCTGCTGGCCTCGCCCCAGCAGGAGTTGATCTTTCCCGCCGATCTGGTCGTGCTTCTCAACCCGGCCGGATCGGCGAGCCAGACCAAGCAGATGGTCGACATCCTGGCCCGCAATCGACTCAAGACCTATCGCTTCGACCAGAGCGGCAACCGCTATGAGCGGCCGCTCATCGTCTCCTTCACCTCGAAGACCGACAAGGCGACCAGCCTCTTCTTCCCTGTCGGTATGAGCATCAAGGCGATGAACAAGAAATTTCGCGACTATGGCCAGGAGTTCTGCAGCCCAATCGCGAAGCAACAGTACCTGTACACCCATACGGCGGGTCACACGCCGGCGCTGCACAGCCACGAGGTCACGGTCGGTCCCAAGAGACCCCCCAGCGGCACCGGGAAATCGGCAGACTCGGGAGGTAGATCACCCGCCAACTACAGGGCAGAGTACGATCCGCGGACCCAACAGATGGCCCTCTCCTTCGATGGGGAGGAGCATAGTTTCAGCATCCGGCGCAAGCCCAGGGCCCTCAATGACACCCCCTACTGGATCATGCAGGTGCCCCCTGAGTTGATTCCCAACCACTCCGCAGTTCTGACCGAGGACACGTTTCGCCTATTGGAAGCCGTTCTCACCTTGAGCGGCACCTACGACGCCGGAGTCACGACAACCGTGGTGCGCGAAGATGGCGTCCGACCTGTGACGGTGGTTCCCCGACCCGCCGGTGGGGCGCTGTTCCTGGATCGGTCCCGGGCCGTCTACTCGGTGCGCCCCGGCTCGGAGCGGCCAGTCTTTCTCTCCTGCCTGAGCCAATCCATCGACCCCAGCCAGGGCATCGGCTTTCATGTGGCCGGACATCTAGCCTACGCAGCGATTTCGAGACCCGAGGGTGGGACCTCCGCGAAGTGCCTGACGGAGATGTATGAATTCCAGGTGGAGAACGATGGCTACCAGGAGTTGAGCCGCCTCCGTTTCGCCGGCACCGAGTGCTTCAGGGCGGCGGCTTTCGACGTGCCTGGTAAGCGCGCTTTCCTGAGCTTCGACGGCGCAGAGGGCCCCGGTCTGTGGGCTGCGGACCTGACCCAGGACTCCCCCAAACCCCACAAGTTGCTCGACCTGCCCGGTGGAACACCGGCGACGGCGCTGCTCTTCGATGCCTCGCACCGGCGTCTGTTCGCAGCCCAGGGAGAGAGCGGCACACTCTGGTCGGTCGAAACAGACCAGGAGACACCACGGCTCAGGTTCGTTGCCGATACTCTGGGCTACCCCATCGCTCTCGGGTATGGACGAGGGACGCAGCGGCTCTACGTGGCCGACGCCAGAGGCCAGAGAATCTGGGCCCTGGACTGTGGTGAGCAGTGTGACGACCCACAAGTGTTCTTCGACTCGGAAGCGCTCGAGGCTCCTTCCACTCTCGCCGTCGCCCTGGACGGAACGCTCTGGCTGGGCGACATGCAGAGCCAGACGCTGATGACCATCGCTCCCGACGGCCGACTCGTGAGCACCATCCGATCCCTTTCAGGGACGCCTCCGGCGACCGAGGCCGCATCCGACCCAGCCGAAGCGCCCCCTGAGTAAGGCGAGACTAGCCGTTTGAATTGTAGGGGCGCGGCTTGCCCCCGCCCTCGGGAGGGCGCGAGGCCCTCCCCTACAATTTGGCCAGCAGGGAAGCTCTGCCCCTGCATTTCCGAGGCAGCTAGGGAGTCGTGCTCGACCAGGCCGAGGTGTCGCCGGACTCGAAGCCGTCGATGAACGGCATGGGACTCGGGGGCGGGGCGTTGTTGAGCAGCTGGTCCGATGAAGGGCAGACCCTGCCGTTGGTGGAGTGGTTGTACCAGGAAGTGGCACAGTTGAAATCGTACTGACCTTCGCCGGCGTGGTGGGAGAAGGCGGTGAAATCGACGTTGGCCTCGTCGATCTCGACCCGATCGCCATCGTGGAAGAGCGCCGAGTGCAGGTGAGGGCCCGTCGACGAGCCTCCCTGGCACAGGGCAGTTGGCTTGTCGTTGGCGTAGTTCGAGATCACGGTGTTGCGCTCCACCACCTGCTGGTCCGCGAGCTGAATGCTCTCCAGGTGGTAGTAGGTCGACACCCAGCCATCGGAGTGAATGACCGAGACGCTACAGATGGACCACACCCGGGCAGTGCCAGCCTGTGTGGAAGCCACCCAGAACTCGCTCACGTCTGCACCCCAGCCCCGAAATTCGCCCCAGTAGTCGAGGGCGTTGCGGATGCCACTTCCAGTGTTGCCATGAGCACCGCCACCTGCCCAGGTATCCCCGATTACCCAGGGTGGCTGGAACCAGCCGAAGACCAGAGGCGCCGTGGATGTCGGAAGTTGCCGGCCCTTGCCAAGTCGAGCGGGCCACTCGACCTTCAAATGGTAGGCATCGGCAACGGCCGTCACCGCCTTCGAGGCAGCCAGGGGGTCTTCTGGATGCCGCAAGTAAACCAGTGCAATGGCGGTGGCGACCTGGTGGACGATCTCCTTCTCGGCTGCGGTCCCCGAGGTGGCCGCCATCGGCCAGTAGCCCTGCAGCACGTGGATCAGCACCCGCGGATGAATGGCGTGCATGGCGGCCCAGGTGTCGATGGCCGGGCTCAGCGGGGCCAGGTTCGGCGCGTGTCTGGCCAGGTACTCAGCCGTCTCGAAATCAAGCATGTCTCGCCCGAGATAGCGCAACTGGCTATTGGCAACGACGATGGGGCCCTCGTAGGTGTCTCGCAACGCCGGCCCGTCATAGCTGCTCTGCGAACCGGGCGCCGGCAGCGTGATACAGCTAGCGATCAGAAGGCTCAGAAGGACACGTCTCACCATGGCTCCAC
>JAUWSP010000253.1 GCA_030610025.1 Acidobacteriota bacterium
CGAGCGCAGCGCAAGGACCTTCATAGAGCACAAGAGATCCCGCGCGATGATGAGACAAGGGGGCGGCCAGCCCGTTGCAGTCTGAGTAGCCGACGCCGTCCGCCTGCGAACTACCCGGACGGACCTCCAATCGAATTCGCCAGATTTCAGATCAACCGGTCCAGTTGTCGGCAGCTAGTCAGCGAGCGGCTTCCCGGTGAGGGCCTCGAAGGGGTGGATGCCGCCGTTGTGCCAGGTGGCGTCGGCCGCTTGAAGGTGGCCCGGAGCAGCGCACCGGCTGACCCCGAGAGACTCGAGCTCGGGTTGGAGACGCCAGGCATTCTCACCGGCGAGAGCCGCACCCTGCAATCGACCGGCCCAGGGAGCGAGAATCTCGGGCAGCTTTCCCAGATCCTCCAGCGGGTGGATCCTGACGGTCCTCAGACCTGGCGAGGGCTGGAAATCCGGACGAGGCTCGACCAGAACCGTGCCGCTCTCCAGAGGCATCTCAGCTATGTGCAGACCCCGCAGTGCTGCCTCCATTCGGATCTGTTGAACTCCAGCGACGACCACGGGATCGGGTGGGCCGGGAGGCATTTCCCGGGCCGCGGTGGAGAGCTCGTCAGCAAGAGCCTGCGCCAGACCGACTGCGTCCCCCTGCGTGTAGATGGCCTGGATCGAAAGGCATCCTCGCTGGTCGAACAAGGCGATGTCCTGCGCCAGCGCTCTTGCGACGGAGCTCGGCAGCACCTCGGAGCCTATGGCCGCGAGACTGGTTTTCGGACCGTAGGCGTAGACCTTGCCAGCTGAACGCCGCTCGAGAGATTCGATCGTCTCGGTCTCTCCATAGGCGAGAATTCGGCCCGCTCCGCTGAGGATGGGAGCCTCCAGAGCCTGGTCTCCACCCGGCCAAGTGACGGCGGCGACAGCCTCGCCCATCACGGGTTCTCGGTGCGCCAAGGCTCTCACGAAGGCTGGAGTGAAGAGGGGCTCCGAACTGGGTGACTTCAGCAGAATCGGGACTCGCAGCAGCAGGGCCGGCAGCAGGGGCTGAACTGCCAATCCAGGCAGGTTCGAGGACAGAATCGCCACCAGAGGTGAGGGCCCTTCTCCAAGGGTCGCCGCTCGTTCGACCAACTCGAGGGTGGCTGATCCGCTGACTCCCCCGAGGACGACCTCCAATGCTGCTTGGAGCCCAGCCGGAGAGAGGCCACAAAGCCTGGTCAGCGCCGGATCCAGGATCGTGCGCTCGTTGGAGGTGGGGTCGCCGAACGCGGCGATGGTCTCGTCCCATGCGGCCAGAAGGTCGGTCTGCCGAAGCTGGCTCAAAGCCTCGGCGCCGGCGTTCGTAAGATGGGCCATCAGCCGTTCGAGGTCTGCCGGGGCCCAGCGAGCCGAAGTGAAGCCGATTCCCCGACGCTCGATCGCCGCCACTGACGACGGGTGAATGGAGGCTGGGATCGCAGCGTCATGAATCATCGTCGCTGTTCTCGAATGGTCATCCTCGGCCCCTCGGGCTCTAGCAGGCCCCCCAAGCCCCTGCGCCCCTAAGCTCTGGTGTTCGTCAGAGCTTCACTCTTCGCTCAGTTCTTCCACCGTCAGCGAACAGCCTCGAAGCTCCGAACCGGCGGCGCGGCCCATCAGGCGGAAGCCGTCGTCCTGCGCGACTCCCAGATCTTCGGTCAGGAGATGCACGGCCGAGCTGAGATTCGCCAGATCGAAGATGGCGATCAAACCCTCCTGCCCAGGTGGTTGCTCGACCAGCGTCGCTGGCTCCAGGATCCGTACTCTCACCCAGTGGGGTGGAAGGAACAAATCGGGATCTCGACCAGTGAGGGTCCCGGTATAGAGCTGACTCGTGAGCTCTGTCATCCCGTACTCTCGGACCACCGAGGAGGCAGCGATCCCCAGTCTTTCCGACAGACGGGAGAGAAGATCGCCTTGCAAAACCTCGCGGGTACGGCCCTTGTAGCCGCCGGTCTCGAAGACCACGCTGCCGGCGGGCAATCGAAATCGCAGGTCGAGTCTCTCGAGGGCCTCCAGGAGGGTCGCCAGGGCGAAGGCCGTCGTCAGAAGGAGCGTGGCCCGGCCATCCCGCTGCCGGGCCGCCAGAAACGACCGGGCTTTGCCGGCATCCAGGCCACGGCCGCCGAATGCGGTAAGGCTCTCGGGGGCGCCGTAGCTTGCCAGCACGTGGTCGATCATGAACGAGAGGCTGGAATCGGGAGTCTGAGATCGATCCGGGATCAGGGAGAGCATCGGTGGCCGGTCCATGGTTCCGAGGCAGGCGGCAGGGAAGCTCGCGTCGATGGTCGCGCGATACAGATCCGGGAAGCCGTGGCCATGGACGCTTCGTCGTCCGCCGGAGGTTCCGCTGCTGCGAAACGTCTCCTGGGCTGCCACCGAGGCGAGATCGAGTGTTTTGAAGGCCAGCGCAGGGATCAACGGAACGTCGCGCCACTTTTCGACGGTGTCGGGGAGGGCCTGCTGCTTCTCGCAGAGCCGCCGGAAAGGCTCGACTCGCTCGAATTGGAAGGCGAAAGCCTCGAGGGACAATTCCTCGAAGCTCGCGGTTGCCGGATCGGCAACGTACTGGGCGATCCGTGAGGCCAGCCTCTTGTCGATTCTGCCATGCGGAGTGACCAACCGTGTGCCGGAGCCCTCGGGTCGGGGTGTTCGTCGAGCCATCCTACCGACGAGCACCTTCTGGTAGAGTGCGGCAACTCGAGCCCAGAGCTCACAACCGAAGCGCTTTCGAGGAGTCGGCGGAGAATGGCTGAGACGTTTCCCTACCCTTACACAGTCGAGGTCGACAAGGCGCCTCGAGCCCGCGCCCCGAAGCAACTCGCTGTCATCGACCAGACCGGTTGTACGGGCTGTGAGGCCTGTCTCGCCTTTTGTCCGGTCGACTGCATCGAAATCGTCGCCGGGCCCGAGTACCCCGATTTCATGAAGCTGGTCGAGGTGGACCTCGAGCGCTGTATCGGTTGCCAGCTCTGCGCCCGCTACTGCCCCTGGGAGACCATCGACATGTGGACCTACGACGAGGGAATCGAGGTCGCTCCAGGTCAGACTATTCGCTCGTTGCTCTACAACTACGAGCCAGAGCAGATGCACGAGTCTGCGGAGAGTCGTGGCTGAACAGCGAGAGCCAGATTCGACCCCTGGGTTCGATCCCGAGCTGGATGCCGCCCTCAAGAAGGTGCTGCAGGTGATCTACAAGGAGCATCCCTTGAGCCCCAATCAGATCCTGGTACTGAGCTCGGAGCTGCAGCGCATCGGTGTGCATCGACTGGTCGAAGGACATCTGGACAAGTACCGCCTACGCCATCTCGATACCGATTCCGACTAGTGGACTGTAACGCTCAAACGTTTAGCGCCTGAGCGGCCCTCGGGCTCGATCTCGGCGTTGCGCCTCCTCGACATAGTCCCGCTATGCCTGCGTCAGCGCGCCTTGATCTCGAACCCGATGACTCGCACATCCACTAGCCGTTTGAGCGTTACAGTCCACTAGGAGTCCATGGTAGAAGTATGGAGGGTCGCGGCGATGCGCAGGGTTTGGCCGCGTCGTGGGTTTCATGACTGTGGTGATGCCGAACGTTCTCTCGGACGGAACCAGCGATTCAGATTGGCAGCTGCTGTCCCTGACGGCTGAAGGGGACGAGGATGCCTTCAGACAGCTGGTGGAGCGACACCAGAATCGCCTGGTTGGACTCTGCCAGCGGTTGCTGGGCGATCGCGAGGAGGCGATGGACGCCGCCCAGGAGGTGTTCCTCAAGACCTATAGTCGAGCTGGCTCCCTGGAGCCGAAGGGTGAGCTTTTTACCTGGATGTACCGGGTGGCCACCAATCACTGCCTGAACCGGATCCGGCGTCGAAAGCTGGCTCAGTTCCTGTCTCTGACTCCCGACCCCGAAGGTGAGGCCCCAGGAGTGGACCCGGTGGATGGTGCGCCGGACGCCCTCGCCTCACTCGAGAGCAGGCGTCGCTGGCGGAAGACACGCCAGGAGATCGAGGCATTGCCAGAGAGCCAGCGCGTCGTTTTGATCCTGGCTCGATTCGAGGGTCTGCCATATCGGCAGATCGGCGAGATTCTGGGGATCTCGGAAGGGGCGGTCGAAAGTCGCCTGTTTCGGGCGATGCGCCGTCTCCAGGGGGCGCAGGAATCTGCCGCCTCAGGGGTTACTAGATAAGGGTAACGACGATGGATCGAACAACGGAAAAACAACTGATCCGACTGCTGACAGGCGAGCTCGCGCAAGCGGATGATCGGAAATTGAGGCATCGCCTCGAGAAGGAGGTCGATCTGCGGCGGGCATACGCCTCGTTGCAGGAGCGTTGGGAGGCCCTCGATCCCCCGCCCCTCGAGTCGGTGCATCCGAGTTTCACGAGTCGCGTCGTCCGCCAGGCCGTGACTGGGCCTTCGGTCGAAGCTGCGGGCCTGGGTCGTTCTACCCCCCTTTGGACCCGGGCGACTGCTGCAGTAGCCCTGGCGGGCGGCGTTCTGTTGGGCGCCTTGCTGGCAAGCCCGTCGGAATCGGAGGACTGGACTGCTTGGGACGCTGTAGAGCTCACACAAGCCGAGGTCTACTGGGAAACCCTGGGCGTGTCGTCTGACGACCTCATGCAGGAGGACCTGCGATGAAACCGATCTGGCTGTGGATCGCCCTGTTGCTGTCTGTCGGCGTCAATCTTGGCGTTCTGGCTACGATCGGTACCCATCGCCTCCGCGAGCCCGCTCCGTGGGATCGAGGGCCGAGGGAGGAGGGGCCGCCGGTCGGGCGAGCCGCCGATCGCCTCGGTCTCGAGGGTGAGAAACGCGACGCCTTCATTCAGCTTCAGACGGACTTCTTCGAGCGAATGAAGGAGAGCCGTGAAGAGTTGGAGAACCTGCGATTGGAGCTACGACGAGAGTTGACGGTAGAGACTCCGGACCGGGCCGAAGTGGACGGGCTGATCGAAGAGATGGGCCAGGCCTATTCCCGATTGGATCGGGTGTTCGTCGACAACGTCCTGAAGAGCCGTGAGATTCTGGATCCCGAGCAGGAGAG
>JAUWSP010000590.1 GCA_030610025.1 Acidobacteriota bacterium
AACAACTGACGCGGGGTGGAGCAGTCCGGTAGCTCGTTGGGCTCATAACCCAAAGGTCGCAGGTTCAAATCCTGCCCCCGCAACCAGCCAGCACTAGGTCGCGCGACAGCGCGACCTTTTCTTTTGCCTCGCTGCCATTCCAAGACCATCGAAGGGGCTCCCAATCGGGATAAGATGCAGACAATGTCTGCGGTTACCACTGACCTCGAGACCCCGGTTCTGCTCCTCGCCATGCCTCAGGTCCTCGACCCTTTCTTTCACAAGGCCGTGGTCTTACTGGTGCACCACGACGATGAGGGTAGCGTCGGGTTCATCGTCAACCGGCCGACCGAGCTTCCTATCGAGGACATCCTCGACGGTATGGAGATCCACTGGCACGGTGCGAAGGATGCAATTGCCTTTTTCGGCGGTCCCGTCCAATCCCAGATGGGCACGATCCTCTTTCGAGACCAAGGCTCGGATAACGGCCAGTTGGCCGCCACCACCACTACCGAAGTCCAGCCTGGCGTCCGGATCGGCCAGCAGTTGGAGGATCTGGACAGACTCGCCCAAGACCCACCAGAGCACTTTCGTCTCCTCCTCGGCTATGCGGGATGGGGAGCTGGACAGCTGATGGACGAGATCGTGCGAAACGACTGGCTCACGGCGCCCGTGTCGGAGGATCTCCTCTTTGCCGAGGACGCCGAGGAGGTGTGGGAGTCCGCACTGCGATCGGTCGGACTGGACCCAGCCTCCCTGCCCTCCTGGACCCTCCCTGACGACGAGGAGACCACCAACTGACAGGGAGAGGCTGGATCCCCTGGCCGGATCAGCGAACCGTAGACGGGAAGAAGCCAGATCGGATGACCGAGATCGAGTAAGGAGTTTCGATTATGTTGAGAGCCCTAGTCCAGATCGTGATCAATGGAGTCGCCATTCTGCTGGTGGCCAAGGTGGTGCCTGGCATTCACTATCAGGGAGATATCTGGTACCTCCTGCTGACCGGCCTGGTGGTCGGCAGCATCAATCTTCTGGTTCGGCCCCTGGTGGTCCTCCTGTCTCTGCCCTTCATCGTCCTGACTCTGGGCGTGTTCTTCCTGTTCATCAACGGCGCCCTGTTGTATCTGGCGAGCTTCCTGTTGAACGGCCTGACCATTGACGGGTGCTTCCCGGCGATCCTGGGCGGCTTGGTGATGGCGTTGTTCAACTGGGTCATCCGCGCTCTCTCCAGCGATTGAGGACCGGGCGATCATGACTTCCCCAAAGGCGACAGCCGCCCGCAAGGGCCGATTGACGCCGGCCATGGCGAAACGCGAGTCCAAACCTAAGAAGAGGCAGCGGACAGCAGAGATTCTCCAACGGCTCGAGGAGGAATACCCCGACGCCTGCTGCGCTCTCGAGCACAGGACGCCGCTTCAACTTCTCGTGGCTACCATCCTCTCGGCCCAGTGCACCGACAAACGGGTCAACATGGTGACCCCGGCACTCTTCGAACGCTTCCCGGATGCGGCTTCCTATGCCGCGGCCGAAATGGCAGAGCTCGAGGAGATGGTCCGCTCGACGGGTTTCTATCGCAACAAGGCGAAGTCCCTCCAAGGCCTGGGCCAGGCTCTCCAGAGCGACTACGACGGTGAGGTCCCTGCCACCATGAAGGAGCTTGCCTCCTTACCTGGCGTCGGCCGGAAGACGGCAAACGTGGTTCTAGGCAATGCCTTTGGAATCGACGACGGGGTCGTTGTGGACACTCATGTGGGGCGACTCTCCAACCGACTGGGCCTGACCGAGCAGAAGAACCCCGTGAAGATCGAGTCCGATCTCATGGCGTTGGTTCCAAAGGGCGACTGGACTCTTTGGGCTCACCTCTTGATTTTCCATGGCCGTGAGGTCTGCAAGGCCCGAAAGCCGGCTTGTGCCGACTGCGTGCTGGTAGATCTCTGCCCATCGGCCGAAATATAGGAGTTTTCTCCCTTGAGCGACCAGAAACTCGCAGTCGTCACAGGCGCCAGCTCGGGAATTGGTGCCGCTACCGCCATGGCCCTGGCCGAGAACGGATTCAATGTGCTGCTTGGAGCCCGCCGGATCGACCGCCTACAGGCAGTGGCCGAGCCGATCGGAGCCCGCTTTCAGCAGCTCGACGTGACGGATCCGGCCAGTATCGACGCGTTCGTGGATCCGATCGACAAGCTCGACCTGCTGGTCAACAACGCAGGCGGAGCCCTGGGAGTGGATCGCATCGAGGCGGCCTCGGACGAGCGCTGGCGAACCATGTGGGAGGTGAACTTCCTGGGACTGGCACGCATGACGCGGGCGCTCCTGCCAGCGCTGCTGGCTTCGGGAGAGGGTCACATCGTCAACATCGGCTCCATTGCCGGCTTCGAGACCTATCCCGGTGGTGCCGGTTACACCGGTGCCAAACACGCCGTTCGCGCTCTCACCAAAACCCTCCGCGTTGAATTGGTGGGCAAGCCGATCCGGGTGACAGAGATCTGCCCGGGCCTCGTGGAGACGGAGTTCTCCATGGTGCGTTTCGATCAGGACTCGGAGAAGGCCGCAGCGGTCTACAAGGG
>JAUWSP010000067.1 GCA_030610025.1 Acidobacteriota bacterium
ACGGTGATGCCCGCCGTTACGCCGTCGAGAGCGAGCTGACCGGATACAAGCCGCTACCGCCAGGGATCAGAAAGAACCTGGCGCGAGGCAAACCGATGCCGCCCGGGATTGCCAAGACCCGAGCTCCGTCCTCGTTCCTGAACAGACTTCCCGCCCACGAAGGCTATGAATGGCACATTGCGGGGTCCGACCTCGCCCTCGTCTTTCAAGCGGACATGTCGATCTCCGGTGTCCTGAAGGACGTCTTCAAGTAGCCGCGCAGCCCCTCGGCCAGCCCTGTCCAGTGCCTACCCAAAGGGGTGGCGCAACGGCCCCGACTCGGCGAGTACACTGGCCCCACCTCGACCTAGGCAGTCTCTAAGCTCAGGGGATCGGAGCGTGACGGATGCTCTGTGAAGAGACTGGCAGCACCTGACCTTGGAGGTGACTGTATGAAGTCAAGGGTGACCGTCCTGCTTGTTCCCCTGCTGTTGGTGGCAGTATCCGTGTTTGCCCAGCAACCGGTGCCTGCTGGCAGCGAGTTTCACGTCAACACCTATACAACGGATGGACAATACCTTCCGAGCGTGGTGAGCGGGCCGGATGGCGCCTTCATCGTTGTCTGGGATAGCAACGGGTCCAGCGGAGACGACACGGATGGGGCTAGCATTCAGGGCCAGCGCTACAGTCCTGGTGGAATCCCTGCAGGCAACGAGTTTCAGGTGAATTCCTTTACGACCTACTGGCAGTGGAATGCGGATATCGGGAGAGACGCCGCTGGCAGCTTCGTCGTGGTATGGATCGGTCCAAACTCTTCCAACGCAGATGAAGATCGCGATGACATCTTTGGCCAGAGGTTCGCAGCCAACGGAGCGCCTGTCGGCGATGAGTTTCCGGTCAACACCTATACGACAGACTATCAGCTCAATCCTACGATCGCAGTGGCCCCCGACGGCAGTTTCGTAGTCGCTTGGGACGGCCAGACCCTTCCAGCAAACAGTATCGGCATTCGCGCTCAGCGATTTGCAGCCGATGCAACGCCTCTCGGAAACGAGTTTCAAGTCAACACGTACCTCAGGAACAATCAGCGCTTCCCTTCGATAGCCATGAATGCCGACGCTGATTTCATAGTGGTGTGGGAGAGTGACGGCTCCGCTGGATCAGACGAGCATGGGAGGAGCGTGCAGGGCCAGCGGTTTGCGGCCAATGGGGCACTGCTTGGCGGTGAGTTCCAGGTCAATACCTACACGACGGATAACCAGTACAGGCCGAGCGTGGCGATGGACACGGACGGCGACTTTGTCGTGGTCTGGGAGAGCATTGGCTCTTTTGGTTCTGATACGTCTGGGAAAAGCGTGCAGGGTCAGCGCTTCGCCGCCGATGGGACGCCCCTCGGCAGCGAGTTCCAGATCAACTCCTACACCGACCGAAACCAGCGGAGTACCGCCGTCGCCATGGCCTCAGCCGGCGCATTCGTCGTCGTGTGGGAAAGTTACGGCTCCGACGGAACCGACGTCGCACAGGAAAGTATCCAGATGCGGCGCTTCTCGAGTGACGGCAGGCCTGTCGGTGAGGATTTTCAGGTCAATACCTACACCCCATCTCAACAGTGGAACCCCGCCGTCTCCGTAAGTCCCGGACGGGAGTTTGTGGTGGTATACCAAAGCAGGGGCGATGATCCCAGCAACCCGCCTTTTGGCATCCGCGGCCAGCGCTTCGAGGAGAACCTGCTCTTCAGCAGCGGCCTGGAATTCGGCGACACCTCGGATTGGCCGATCACGATTCCTTAGCTCGAACGAAGCAGCACGGACTAGCAGGAGCTGAAAATGTGGTCCTTTTTGAGAGGACCTCTGGGCTCGCTCTGAAGCTGATAGCGAGACCCTCTGGAACGACTAGCGGTTGGCCGCATGTCATCCCGATCACCACCCCTTGTCGGGGTCTGGCCTGAGGTACAGGACGGGGACCACGACCAGATTGAGGAAAGTCGAGGTCAAGAGACCGCCCATGATCACCTGTGCCATGGGGCTTTGAATCTCATTGCCGGGTGCGCTCCCTGCGAAGACTAGAGGCACGAGCGCGAGGCCGGCTGTCAGTGCGGTCATGAGAATCGGGGCCATCCGCTCTTCCGAACCCTGCCTCACGGCCTGGTCCAAGGTCGCCCCGCCAGCCAGTAACCGTTGGTAGTTGTTGACGAGGAGCACACCATTACGGGTGGCGATCCCGAAGAGGGTGATAAAGCCGACCATGGTGGCGACCGAAAGCACGCCGCCTCCGATTGCAACGGCAACGACTCCGCCGATCAGGGCCAAGGGTAGGTTCACAAGAACCACCGCCGTGTCGCGATGACTTTGGAACTCCAAGTAGAGGAGCCCGTACATGGCGATGAGGATGAGAATCCCGAGAAAGGCCATGGTTCGAACGCTTCTCACTGCTTCTTCGAACTGTCCACCGAAGGTCACCAAATAGCCCCGCGGTAGGTCAATCTGCTCGTCGACCGCGGCTCGAGCCAATTCGACCGTTCCGGCCAGGTCCGCCCCGGCTACGTTGGCGGTGATCATGGCCATTCGCTGCACGTTTTCACGTCGGATCAATGATGGTCCCAGGATTCGGCGGACGTTGGCCACGGTCTCGAGGCGAACCAGCTCGCCCGCGGGTGTAGAAACGGGGAGGCTCGCGAGACGATCCGGCGCCGATCGGAGCTCTGCCGGCAGGAGGATAGCGATGCTCGAAGTGATCCCGTCTTCGACGATCTCGCCGACTACGACTCCTTGGAAGAGAGCCTCGACTGCCTCGGCCAGGTCGGCCGGAAGCAGACCGTAGCTAGCCATCGCAGCGCGGTCGAAATCGATGACGAGTTGCGGAATCGCGGCTTGCTCCTGGTTCGAGATGTCGACGATGCCGGGAATTCCGGTCAGGACCTGCTCAACGCCGGAGGTGAGGGTCCGCAGCACCGCGAGGTCGGGGCCGAAGACTTTCACTGCCAGGTTTGTCTTGGAGCCCGACATCATGTGGTCGATCCGATGACTGATCGGCTGGCCAAAGGAGACCGCGACTCCAGGAATCGTGGCCACCGCGCGCCTCATCTCCGTGAGCAGCTCGTCCTTGCCGCGACCCTTATCGAGGGGTGCCAGTACCACCTCCATCTCAGAGGCGTTGACACCCTGGACATGCTCGTCCTTCTCGGCTCGACCGGTACGGCGGCTTGTCGAGATCACTTCAGGGAAGGCGAGGAGAGCCTCTTCCACCTGCTGGCCGAGCCGGTCGCTGTCGGCAAGCGGGATGCCGGGCGGACTGACGATCGCAACGGTGAGAGACCCCTCGTTGAAGGGTGGCAGGAAGCTTCGACCGAGGCTGGGGATCAGAGCCGCAGCACCCAACACCATTAGCAACGTGGCGCCGATCACGAGGCGACGGTGCGCGAGGCACCAGTCCAGGGTAGGCCGGTAGACGGCGTGAAAGAGCCGCAAGAGCCAGGGTTCGCGGGCCTCGAGAGCCCGGGAGCGTCCGAGAAGCAGGGCGCAGAGTACCGGAGTCACCGTGAGTGCGACGAGAAGGGAGGCCGCCAGTGCCGCGATGAACGCGAGGCCCAACGGTCGCAGCAAACGACCCTCCAGGCCCGGCAGGAAGAAAATGGGTGTGAAGACGAGAATAATGATGAGCGTTGCAAACAGAATCGGGCTCACCACTTCAGTAGTGGCCGCTGCCACGACCTCGTCGGTCGACCTCTGTTCGTCCTGTGGTTTCTCGCGTTCCCCTTTGAGGCGCCGAAAGATGCTCTCAACCGCGATGATGGCGTCGTCGACCAGGAGGCCGATTGCGATTGTGAGCCCGCCGAGAGTCATGGTATTGATCGTCAGACCGAAGGCAGAGATCACGAGGACACCGGCCACCAGCGACAGCGGGATCGCCACTGCCGAGATGAAGGTCGTGCGAAGGCTGCCGAGGAACAGAAGCAGCACGGCAATTACGAGGATCGCCCCGTCGCGAAGCGCTTTGGTGACATTGCCGATCGCGACCTCGATGAAGTCGGCCTGCCGGAAGTTCTCTGTCTCTAGAACGACGCCGCTCGGGAGAGTCTCCTGTAGGCGGACCAAAGCCGCGTCGATGTCTTCGGTGAGCTCGAGGGTGTTGGCGTCCGGTTGCTTCTGAACCGAAAGGATCACAGCCGGCTGATTGCAGTAGGAGGCCGTGCCGCGCGCGGGCTCGGGTCCCCAGGCGACTGCTGCGAGATCACCGACCCGCAGAGGGATTCCTCCCTCGACTCGGACGACTGCCGCCGCGATTTCTTCAGGGCTCTGTGCCCGCCCGAGTCCGCGCACGAGATACTCCTGGCCCCGCTCGACGTGGAAGCCGGCCGCGGGACTGCGGCTGGCTCGAGAAACCGCTTGGAGCACTTCCGCTAGAGGTACATCGTGCTGGACCAGCCGTGTTGGATGGACGATGACCTGGAGCTGACGAATCTCACCACCGAGAGCGGTTACCTGAGAGATGCCCGGGATGGCGAGGAGATTGCGTTGCACGACGGTCTCGGCGAGTCGGCGCAGCTCCATGGGAGAAACCTGATCCGAGGTCATGGCGATGAAGGTGATCTCGCCCATGATCGAGGAGATGGGGCCGAGCGCCGGTCGCTCGACCTGGGCCGGCAGCTCGACTCGCTGCAGCCGCTCGGTGACGATCTGCCGGGCCTGGTAGATGTCGGTTCCCCAGTGGAACTCGACCCACACGACAGAGATTCCATCTGCGGAGACCGAGCGGAGCCGGCGGACGCCCGACGATCCGTTGACGGCCGATTCGAGTGGGAACGTCACCAGAAGCTCGAGTTCCTCGGGAGCCATTCCCGGCGCTTCGGTGATCACCGTGACCGTAGGGGCCGACAGGTCGGGAAATATGTCCACCGGTAGCCCGGAGATCCAAGCTCCCCCGAGGGCAAGTAGAAGAATGGCTCCGGCAACCACGAGGAGTCGGTGCCGCAGCGAAAACCGAATCAATCTCTCTGAGCGGTTCATCGTCACTCCTCAGTGCACGTGTCCGTGAGCTTCGCCGCTGGCCATGAGCGACGAACGGCGGATCGCTTCACCGCCCCGGTCGACCAACCTCTGGCCGGGCACCAGACGGTCGACGAGCAGTCTGTCCCCCTGGCGCTCGATCACGTGCACCTCCTGGCGCGCAAAGCCCTCGCCGGAGAGCTGGAGATAGACCACGGCAACGCCCCCGTCATCGACCAAGGCTGAAGCCGGGACGACGATGCCTGGGATCGTCTCGGCGAGAAGGACCTGAGCCTGGGCTGACGTGCCGAGAATGAGCCCCGCAGTGGGTGGGGCCTCGAGAAGAACGGTGACTGTGCCCGTGGCGGGGTCCATCTCAGGGGCTACGGACACCAGGCTGAGACCTTCCTCGAATCGAACCGGTGGCCCTTCGGGAAACGTCAGGACCACGCCGCTCACCGAGTTTGTGACCAGTTGCCGGGCGACTTGAGGCGCCAGGGAGACTTCCAGCCAGAGGCGATCGGTGCGAACAAGACGGGCGAGTGGGTTGCCAGCAGCTACTGTTTCACCGGGAGATGCGCTGACCGAGGCAATCTCGCCACTGAAGGGGGCGCGAATCATGAGGGCGCCTGAAGCTCCCCCCTGGCGGGCTGAGTTCGCCGACTCGAGATCCTGAGATGCTGCAGAGTACCTGGCCTCCAGCGTCTCGACTCGGGTGCGGGCCTCTTCCAGCTCACGCTGACTGGTTGCTTCGAGGGAGTACAGCTCCTCCAATCGGGAGTAGCGTGTACGTGCCGTCGCCAACTCCGCTTGGAGCGATGCAAGCTCGGCTTCCAGGGTCGGCAGACTGCGGTCGGAGGCGACGCGTGGCACGACGCTGAAGAGCGCCGCCCCCTGCTCGACGCGGCTGCCAGGGTAGGGCCAAACCTCGGGGCGAAGCACGCCGTCTACAGGCGAGGTCACGGTGGCTGCACCGCCGGCCGGAGGCCGAACTCGGGCCAGCCCGGTGACGCTGCTCATGAGGCTGTCCTCGCGGACCCAAGACGTGGCAAAGTCACTGCGCCACTGTTCTTCCTTGAGGAATGTCAGGGGCTCACCGCCGTCGGTCGCGCCCTTCGGGGCAAGAGCCACGATCACTCCTCCGGGGGATTCCACGGTTCCAACTCGAACTCGGCCACCCCTGACCTCTTCCTGACCAGCGGCCGAAGAGATGCGGAAGGCGAGGTCGAATTCGCCCGGGGTCTCAGTCTGGATCTCGACATTGAAGATCCCGGGTCGAACCGGCTCTGAAGCCGCGAAGACCTGCTCTCCGGCCACGCCGGAAAGCACGACTTCAACCGTTCCATCGATGACGGGCGTGAAGCCCTCGAGGGCGGTGATGTGGGTATGTGCAGCTGCCGCCTCACCGGCGATCAGTGGATCGACCTCGGGAAAGACCTCGTAAAGGCTTCCCCAGGCAGTGATCGACCAGCTGTCAGCCTCGGCGGGCTGAATCTCGACCGAGGATCCGGTACAACTGAAAAGGAGTAGGGTCGCTATCAACAGCATCGTGCCGGCTGAAGAACGGTAGCCCAGATCAACGTTGGTGTTTGTCATCGCTTCCATCCGGTGTTTGATTGGTTTCGTCTTCATGGGTGTGGTCCGCACCTGGGCCATGCGAGTGGCCAGCCTCTTGCTGAGCCTGATCCTCTTCGGTGAGGCCCTCGTTGGTGACCTCTTCGGGGTATGCCGGCTCGTAGGCAACCTCTTCTTGGATCGGTGCCGAGGCTTCGTCGCTGCTGTCGACGGTTGGAGCCTGCTGCTCTGCCTGGGGCTCGGATTTCGGGCTCGGACCACAGGCACCGAGAGTCAGAACGAGGGAGAGGACGACGCAGGAAGAGAGAGTCTTGGTGAAGATCATGGCACTGCTCCTTGGGAGGTTGGTTGTGTCGATTGGGGAGATTCTTGAGGCTGGCCGGTGACGCGTTCCAGCTCGCGGTGAGCGGCGAGGGCTGTTGCATGAAGATCGAGTGCGGTCATGTCGGAGTTGAACGCCAGGCTGAGCATCGTCAGGAGATCGGTGACATCGGCTTCACCATGGCCGAAGGCTGCCACCGCCCCTGCCAGCATCCTCTCGTTCGCGCCCACGGAGGCCGTGGCTTCAGCGGCGGCCTTCGCGAGATGACGGTAGGCCGCCAGGGCGCCAGCGCGGTTGGCCTCGACCTCCCGGCGGGTCATTTCCAGTTCCGCTTCTGCGGCGAGAACGCGGGCATCGGCCTGGGCCCGCTGGGCTTGGTTCCGGGCGAAAACCGGGACTGCCCAGGCGAGGCCAAGCACAGGCCCTTCAAAGGACTCGGCCCCGACTTCCTGCCGCTGCCATCCTCCGACCAGATCCGGTAGAAGGACGTAGCGTCCAGCACCTTTGTTCGCTAGCTCAGCAGCCTCCAGCTCTGCGAGAGCGGCCTCCTCTCGCGGATGGTTTCCGACCGGATCGGTCGCAGGGTGTAGCGCTGGCAGAACCGGTGTCGCATCGTCGTCGATATCGGCTCGCCATGCACGAGCGGCAGCTCTGGAAGCCATGACATCGGCCTCGGCCAGGGCCAGGCGAGCGCGAAGACCTGCAGCTGCCAGGTTCAGTTGATGGGCCTCGAGCCCGGAAGTCTCGCCCTTCTCGGCTCGAGATCGCTCCCGATCGGCCAACTCGGTGACCCGGTTGGCCTGAGCGGCGAGCCTCTCACTGCGAGTTGTGGAAACGGCCCATTCCGCATAGATCCGTCTCATGGTGAGGCGCAGCTCGAGGACATCCTCGGACAACCGTGCTTCGGCTGCGACGGCCTCTCGCTGTGCGGCGTGGATCTCGGGCCCACGGGAGGGTCGAGGAAGCTCCCACGAGAGGAGAACGTCCCATTGAGCCACGGGCCCACTCGGATCTTCTCTTACGACGCCCAATTGTGGGTTGGCGAGAGTGGACGCGGCGACGATCTCCGCCTCAGCGTCGGCCACCTGGCGCTGGCGGGCCAAGACTGCTGGATGAGCCTCGTCCAGGGCCGAGAGGAACTCGGCTTCGGTGATGACCGAGGGCGGTGGTTGAGCGCCTGCGATGGCGGTAAACAGGACCGGTATCAGCCCGGCCACGACGAGACGATGCATGCTGACTCCTTGTTCCGGTTCGAGGATATCGGACTCGGATCGAGCCCGGCCACGAGACCGGTTTCAGAGCAGCAGCGAAGTGTGAGCAGCGATTAGAGGGGTAGGCGGCCTGGACCGAAGTGCAGGTGCGAGAATCGAGGGCTGTCCCAGTGTATCCCCGAGGGCGTCCTTCGAGGGGAGCACCGAGACCAAGCTCGCGCTCGGCTTTGGAGCTGGTGCCCTCTTGACTGTGATGACTTTGTGATCGTGATCCCAGGCGGTCTCGAGATCGTGGTGATGTCCATGCACCGCGGCTCGAACCAGGGAGAGGAGGGCGTGTTGGGCTTCTTCGTCACCGTGCGAATGATGATCGAGGGCCACGTGCAGGCCCATCCCGAGGGCGCTTGCCCCGGGGGCCAGCCAAAAGGCCAAGATCATGGCGGCGAGAAGCCGCTGCGTGAAACGGTGCACCGCGAGGAATGATATCGGTATATCCTGAGTGGTCAAGCTATCAGCGGCGCTCCGCTCAGAGCCCGTGCCGATTTGACGGGCTCCCCGACGTCCTTTCAGCCGATCCACAGCGACACCAGGAAGGGAAGAGGCCCGTTCGCTTCGGTGGGCCCAATCCGAACACAGGGCACCGGAGTACCATGGGGTATGCCTATTCCCCCTCCTTCCCCGCCATCCGACGGTCACGACCTGCGTGTACCTGACGCTCCCGAGCTGCTGCCGTACCTTCCCATGCTCTATGTCGCCTGGGCGGACGGCGATCTGGAGCCCGTCGAGATTCGCGCCATCTGCTCGCGACTCGGGACGACCGAGGGGATGGATGAGAAGTGTCAGCAGTTCCTGGAGGGCTGGCTTGATCCTGAGAACCCGCCTACGGCAACCGATCTGACCACGTTGTTGGCCACCATCAGGACCGCCGCGGCCTCCAAGGCTGTTGGTGAGCGTCGTTCTCTGGCCGATCTCGGAGTCGAGCTCGCAGCCGCGGCGGGCCATCAGACTTCCGTTGCCGAGAGGCAGGCGCTAGAGGCCATCGAAACGAGCCTCGGCATCAGTGGTCGTGAGGCGGTCCGGCGACTTCTGAGTCCCGAGCGCGCCGCGCCAGATCCCGAGGGCCCTGCGCCGGCGTTCGAGGTGGCCGCTATGACGCGGCTGCTGGACGGTGATCAGTGGGCCATTCGCGACAAGGTCCGCGGCATTTTGAGCCGTCCCGAGTTCAGCTACCGATACAGCCTGGACACGGAGAGCTACCGCGCACAGGTGCTCGATTGGGCCCAGGCGCTGGCCGTGGAAGGTATTGGTGCCTTGAGCTACCCCGAGGAGGTGGGTGGCGGGGGCGACCTCGGTGCCTTCATCGCCGCTTTCGAGACCGTGGCCTTTCACGACTCGAGCCTGTTGGTGAAGCTGGGGGTGC
>JAUWSP010000292.1 GCA_030610025.1 Acidobacteriota bacterium
CGAGTCGAGCGCAGCGCAAGGACCTTCATAGAGCACAAGAGATCCCGCGCGATGACGAGACAAGGCGGCGGCCAGTCCGTTGCAGTCTGAGTAGCCGTCGCCGTCCCCCTGCGAACCACCCGGACGGACCTCCACTAGAAAGTGGGCATCATCGTGGGTTCCAGGACCCAGGGCCCAAGCCCTCAAAGACCGGCTGGAAGGAACGTCCCGGCCGCCTCAACCCTTGACGCCCGCACTGCCCAGCGCCTGTTCCACAGCGGTCTGGAGGTCGAGGGGTTAGAGTATTGACCCCATGAGTGGAGGGTCGGACAAGAGCCTGGCGATTCGATTGCGCGAGTCCGATGCGGACGAGTTGCTGCTTCTCTTGCAGAAGCACCTCAAGAAGCTGGGCGTACCCGAAGTTCGTCAGGCCCTGCGCAATCCGTTTGTTACCCAACAAGCTGTCGAGCTTTTGCTGGAAGAGCGTCGGCTGCTGGCCTTTTCCGAAATCAGGAAGAGTCTGGTCTGCCATCCCTGCACGCCGGAGGTCAGAGCTCGCCGTCTGGTGCCGACGCTGTTCTGGCGTGATCTGTTGCGGGTCAGCAGTGACGGTCGCGTGCCGCCAAAGGTGAGGCGTAGCGCCGACCTCCAGCTGCGAGATCGGATCCGAATACTCTCCGCCGGTGAGCGGATGTCGATTGCCCGGCGCGCCAGCCCGGCGTTGATTCAGGAGCTGCGGATGGATTCTGACCCGAGGGTGATCGGAGCTCTGCTCGATAATCCCAGACTGACGGAAGGCAGCCTGATGCCTTTGCTCGCCAGTGATCGAGCCAGGCCCGAAGTCCTGACGCTCATCGCGAGACATCGAAGATGGGGCATCCGCTACGGAGTGAGATCGACCCTCTGTCGAAACGCCAGAACTCCACCGGAGATTGTCCTGGGCCTCCTGTCACAGCTCAAGAAGTCGGATCTGAGGGCCGTTTTCCAGGATAGGCGCCTGGCAATGGCTGTGCGCAGGCGAGCCGGAACTCTCGTGGGCCGGGAACCCGGCTGACAGGCAGCTGATGGAGGTATTTGACCAGGCCTCGACAGGTTCACTAGAGTAGCTTCCAGTAGTAAGCTGTGGTTCTGCACCTGGCGGCTGCAGGACAGCCGACTGGGTCTGCGCGTATGTCTTCACCAAATCGACACAACAACCGGCAACCTCCCTGGGAGCAGGGCTCGGAGGCCGATGTCATCTCCTTCGGAACCTGGCTTCGGAGGCAACGTGAGTTGCGTGAGATCAGTCTGCGAGAGATCGCCGACGTCACCAAGATCGGCATCCGCTATCTCGAGGCCCTCGAGCAGGATCGATTCGATGTGCTGCCGGCACCGGTCTTCGCTCACGGTTTCTTGAGGGAGTACGCTCGCTACGTTGGTCTCGACGCCGACGAGGTCGTCAACTCCTATCTGACAGCGCAGAAGGAGTCCGAGCCCGATGAGATCGCCGATGCCCCGGTGGTTCGCAGGCGAGACATGAAGCGCCCCACCGGCCTGCTCCTGGCTTTGGCCGCAGTCGTTCTGCTGGTGGTAGTCGCGGCACTCGCTTACTTCGCAGAGTCATTCCGAAGCCAAGACCGCTCGCCACCGCCGCCGACGGCGGCACCCGTTACGCAGCCGGCTCCGAAGCTGCCTCCGGTGGTCGACCCCGAGCGCGAGGCCGAACCCGAGGTCCCGTTGGTGGTGACCATCGACTTCTCCGAGGACTGCTGGATCGAAGCCACCATCGACGGAGAGGGTCAGCTCGCGGAGCTCCACGTCCCCGGTGAATCGCTGCGCATCGAGGCTCAGGAGGCGGTGAACCTGACGATCGGTAATCCGGAGGCGGTGCGCATCGAGGTCAACGGGGAGCCTTTCCCTTTGTCGGCTCCGGCTGGTCAGGTGTTGCGAGGCCTGGAGATCGACCTCGATCGGTTACAGGCTTCGGGTCAGATAGAACCGTGAACGAAGACGGCTCGGCCCAATCTCTCGCCGAAAGAGTCCTATCCGGTGACAATCGGGAGTTGCAGCTCCTCGTAGCCAGGGGAATGTTCCCTCTCCCGGCGGAGATGATGATTCCGCTGCAGATCCGCCTCAGCGGTTTCTCGGACGAAGAGATCGCGACTGCTGCCTCGGAGTCATTGGAGAGTCTCGATTCCGAGATTGCTGCTCCTGTCATTGCCGACTCTGATCAAATCGAGGTGATCTCCTACTTCGCCCCCCGCACCGATCAGCCCGTGCTGGCCGAGACGATCATCCAGCACAAGCTCATTCCCCCCCAGGTGCTTTCAGAAATGGCGACAGGTCTTTCGCCCGAGCTGCAGGAGATCCTTCTCTTGCGCCAGGACGCGATTCTCGAGCAGCCGTCGATTCTGGACCGTCTGGAAGAGAATCCAGATCTCAGCGCCTACGCCAAGAGGCGAATCGGCGAGTATCGTGAACACCTCCTTCCCCGAGAGCGCCGTCCGGACGCGGACTCGGTCGATGAGGCCGAGCAGGAGGAACCGACAGACGAGGAGGTCGAGGAGGCGATCACCTGGGCCAGACAGGAACCGACGAAGGGCGAGTTGGACGAGGTGACCGGTCTGAGTGAGGCGCAGATCCGGACGCTGCCGGTTCCGGTCCGTCTCAAGCTGAGTCGCGGGGCCTCACGCACATTGCGCAACATCCTGGTCAAGGACAAGAACCCCATGGTCGCGGTCTCGGTGATGACAGGCAATGCGATGGGCGATGGAGAAGTCGAGCTGATCGCGGCCAGCAAGATAGTGCCCGATGAGGTCCTCGAGACCATCGCTCGGAGTCGGCAGTGGAGCAGAAGGTACTCCATCGTGCATGCCCTGGTGAAGAACCCGCGTACTCCAGCTGGGCTGGCGGCTCGCTTGGCACCCCGGCTGGGAGTTCGGGACCTCAAGATGTTGAGCCGGGACCACAACGTCTCGGAGGTGGTTCGATCGACCGCTGCAAGGTTGTATAGAATCAAGTCCAATTGACGGGTTTGCCATGAGCTTGAACTACTACACGATTCTGGGTGTGCCCAGCAGCGCGACAACCAAGCAGATTCGCGAGCGGTTTCTGCAGCTGGCACGGGAACAGCATCCTGATCGCTTCGCCGCTGAGGACAAAAGCGAGGCGGAGGCCCAGTTCCAGCAGGTTACGCAGGCCTACAACATGCTGGTCGATCCCGATCGCCGACGCAAGTACGACCAGGAGATGGCGCAGCGAAAACCGGGCGAAGGTGCCGTATCTGGCCAGGCGGCCCGGGTATATATCAAGCGAGGGGTGGAGGCCTACAAGAAGAAGAACTACCAGCAGGCGGTAGACTTTTTCGATCGCGCCACTCAGGAGAGTCCCGATGATGCTCAGGCCTGGTACTACCTGGCGAGAGCGTTGACTCATCGCACCGCCTGGCTGTCGCGGGCGCTGGCTGCCGCAGCCAAGTCCTGCGAGTTGGACTCGATGAACGCAACCTACCTGAAGCTGGCCGGCGAGTTGTCTTCGCAGGCCGGCATGACCTCGCGGGCTGAGAAGTACCTCCAGAATGCGCTCACCTATGGTGGCGACGACCCGGATGTCCAGCTTGCTCTCGAACAGGTGCGTAGGAACAAGCGGTCTTGACCGGACGAGGCGCGACTGATTTGAAACTAAGGGCGAGAGCCGCTGGACTTTCGGATGTAGGGCGAACTCGAGCCCACAACGAGGATAGTTTTGCTGTCGACGGGGAGCGCGGGTTTTTCCTGGTTGCCGATGGCATGGGTGGTCACGGCAACGGTGAGGTGGCGTCGAGCTTGACGATCGAAGCTGCGTCGGACTTTCTACGCCAGAGCGACGAGACCGAGTCCGGGGAACCGGCAGAGACCGCCACTGCACCGCAGACCTCTCGGACCCTGCGATCGGCTATCGAAGCGGGCCACGATAGGGTCGTCAGGGCGGTCGATGAGGATGAGGCGTTGGCCGGCATGGGAACGACCGTTGTCGGATTGATGCTTGGGGCGCAGTCGGTTTCGGTGGCACACGTCGGAGACAGCCGGGCCTATCTGCTGCGCAACGCCGACTTTCAGCTGGTCACCGACGACCATACCTGGGTCAACGAGCAAGTCAGGGCTGGTTACCTGTCGCCGGATCAGGCTCGTTCGCATCCGCTCAAGAGTGTCGTGACGCGGGCGATTGGCGGCGAGCACGACGTCGATGTGGACGTGCAGGAGATCGAGGTGGAATCGGGTGATCTCTTTTTGCTCTGCTCGGACGGTCTGACCACGATGTTGAGCGACGAGGAGATCCGGTCCCACCTGGTGACCGACGAGAGTCTCGAAGATCGATGCGCCGCACTGATTCGGCATGCCAATGCCCGTGGCGGCGTCGACAACATCACCGTGATCCTGCTCGACCTCGAATCTGAAGGCGGCAGCGGATCGCAGCAAGAATCGACCGTTTCACCTGCAGACGACTAGCTTCCTGCGAAGCTCCTGCCCCTACTGTCCGTAGAGGTACCCATTGCGTCCGCGGACCTTGAACTCCGGATTGCGAGTCTTGACCTCGACCTTCTGGTAGCCTTTTCGACCCTTCTCGTGCTCCGCACTGTAGCTC
>JAUWSP010000221.1 GCA_030610025.1 Acidobacteriota bacterium
TGAGCTGCCAGTAGATCCTGTCTCCGAGAAACAGAGGATGGAGCTGCTGGCCGCGGGTGCCGAGGCAAAGGCAGCGTACGCTGTTGGCATGGAGCAACTGGAGGCTTTGGTAGGAGATCTGAATCCCACATCGGAGGAGCCATGAATGACATCGACCGGAGGAATTTTCTAATGATGAGCTCGGCGGGAGCGGCAGCCCTCGGGTTGGGGAGTGGCGCGGCCGGCGCGGGCGAGACGGAAGGCAGGCCGTCCCCTGTGGTCCGATTCCATGGCGACGGACTCGGTTTGACGCCAGCAGAGTACGCGGCGTGCCTTGGACAGTTGGCGGCAGAGGACAAGATCGAGCCGGATTACTACTCCCGGGGCGGTAGCGTCGAGGATCTGGAGCGTCGGATGGCCGAGTTGCTGGGCAAGGAGCGGGCCGTCTTCTTCCCCACGGGCACTCTCGCGAATCAACTCGCGGTACGGGTGTTGGCGGGAGAGGAAGGCAGGGTGCTCCTGCAGGAGGAGAGCCATCTCTACAACGACTCCGGGGATTGTTGTCAGCGCTTGAGCAATCTGCCGGTGATCGGCCTGGCGCCCGGCGAGGCGACATTTTCGTTGGAACAGGTCCAGGCGGAGGTGGAAAGGGCGGCCAGCGGCCGGGTCAGCACTCCGATCCGTGTCATCGGCATCGAGTCTCCTGTGCGTCGGCTCTGGCAGCAGACCTTCGATTTCGACGAAATGAAGAAAGTGTCGACCTTCGCCCACGACGTCGGCATCGGCATGCACCTCGATGGTGCCAGGCTCTTTTTGGCTCCGCCCTACACGGGGGTGAGCGTCAAGGAGTACGCGGCGCACTTCGATACCGTTTACATCTCCCTATGGAAGTACTTCAATGCCGGCTCTGGAGCGATCCTGGCTGGCCCCGGTGCCCTCTTGGAGGAAATGTTCCATACCCGCCGGATGTATGGCGGTAGCCTGCCCTATGGCTGGGCCTTCGCGGCGGTGGCCGGGCACTATCTGGAGGGCTTCTCGGACCGATTCCAAGAGGCGGTGAGTGGATCGGAGGAAGTCTTCAAGCGATTGGAACAGCAGTCGGGCTTCGAGATCGAGCGAGTGCCCGACGGCACCAACGTCTCCAGGTTGAAAGTGGCTGGCACCGATGCGCAGCAATTTCGGCGGAAGCTCGCTGAGCGCAACATCGACCTCCCCGAGCCGCTTGCCGATGGCACTGGATTCAAGATCCAGGTCAACGAGACCTGGCGTTTTCAGGCGCCTGAGTGGCTCGCCGAGGCGTTGATCGAGGCTCGGGCAGGCTAGGTACCCGCTTCGAACCGTCTCTATTGAGCTTCGGCGTCCTCCAGGCGGTCGACTGCATGGTCGAACAACTCGCGTTGCGGCTCGGTGGGTGCGGCGTCGGCACTCTCCAGGTCCGAGGCCAGGGAGGTCAGCACCCTGGCAATCGAGCGGGCTTCCTCGTAGGTCTCACCATCAGCCTCCTGGGTCTGGTCGGCCACGGCGACCACCCTTGCCAGCGCAGCCGCGACATCGTTCTGGAGCTCCAGCAGGCCTGACAGCTCAGCCGAAGTGACCTCGACTCGTGGGTCCATCGCGACCTCGAGCTCTTGCGAGACGGTCTGGCCGCTGGCCGTCAGTCGGACTTGGTAGGTGCCCGGTAACACGAAGGCGCCCTCGGGCCGGGCTGGGGTGGGGCGTCCTGGCACTGCGGCGATGGAGTAGTTGGAACTGAGTGTCGGGGGTGCCGGGTAGCGCAAATCCCAGACGAATCGGTGGTGCCCTGGCCCTGCGGTGAGCCTTGGAGGATCCCCCAACCAGGTGTCGGCGAAGTAGACGCGGGCATTGGGAGGCTCGATTTCGTCTTCGCTGCCGAAGCGCCGGACCAGAGTGCCTTCGCTGTCTAGAACTTCGAGGACAGTGGACCCGGTAGCGTTGGCTGGCAGAATGTAGTCGAGGATCGCGCCTACAGGCGGATTCTCACCCGTCGGTTCCTCGGGCGGTAACGGCGTGTCCTTGTTCTGATTGAAGCGTAGGCGCCATGCGGTGTCGGGCGGTACCAGGATCACTTCGTCGCCGAGGTCTGCACCGACAAGCCGACGCAAGGGAGCAACGGCGTCCAAGACCCAGATCGCACGTCCCTGGGTGGCCACGATCACATCGTCTTCATGGACCAGCAAGTCGTTGATACCGGTCGTCGGCAGGTTGAGTTTCAGGCTTTGCCAGGTCTCGCCATCGTCGAAGGATACGTGTACCCCCCGGTTCGTGCCGGCGTAGAGCAGCCCTGCCTGCTTCGGATCCTGCCGAATCGCACCGACCCATTCGTTTTGAGGCAGGCCATGACCGATCTCGGTCCAGGTTGCTCCGAAATCGTCGGTGCGAAATGCCATCGGACTGGGATCGTCGACTCGATGGCGATCGACAGCCACGTAAGCGGTAGCAGGATCCGACGCGGAGGCGTCGATGATGTTGATCTTGCTCCAGTCGGGCAGATTCGGCGGAGAAACATCGGTCCAGCTGGCACCGTTATTCCGGGTGAGTTGAACTCGGCCGTTGGTCGTTCCTATCCAGATGAGGCCGTCAGCCGCCGGAGATGGGGCAATCGCGAAGATAACGCCGTAGCCACACTCGGTTGCTCGCTCCAGTGGGACGTCACCTTCGCAATCGCTCGCTCCTTCGATGGCTCCGGTCAGATCGGAACTGATGGTCTCCCAGCTGGTGCCGCCGTCGAGGGATCGGAAGAGGACCTGCGCTCCGACGTAGATGGGGTGTGGCGGACGCGGGGAGATGGCTAGAGGTGTGATCCAGTCGTAGCGGTAGCGCGTCGTCCCCGGGGGTGCTGCATAGCTCGAGAGCGGCCAGGGAGAGACGTTCTGTACCTGACCGGTGCGCCCGTTCCATTTGGATACCCTGCCGCCCAGGCCGGCGCCGTAGACGATGTCGGGATCGGTGGGGTCAGGCACATCGCCGTCCCTCTCGTCACCGCCCACCGGACTCCAGTCGCGAAAGGTGATCTGGCCGTAGTCGCTGCGGCTGGCGATGCCCACGGTGCCGCTATCCTGTTGTCCACTATAGATGCGGTAGGGGAAGCGATTGTCCACTGCTAGACGATAGAACTGTCCCGTGGGTTGGTTGTACCAGCTGCTCCAACTCTTGCCGCCATTGAAAGTGACTACGGCACCTTGGTCAGCTCCGGTGATCATGCGCTGTGGGTCGGTGGGGTCGATCCACAAGGCGTGGTAGTCGTCCCCGCCGGGAGAGCTGCGAATGATCTGAAAGCTCTCGCCACCGTCTGTGGATCGACGCAGGGGCTGTCCTCCCGCCCAAACCGTATTGGGATCCGATGGGTCGGGTAGAAGCCATCCCATATAGCTCCCAACCAGGCTGGAATCGTCGTTGACCAGGGCCCAGCTGGCCCCGCCGTCCTCGGAGCGGTACAGGCCGCCGCCATCCGCAAGCTCCAGCCCCGCCCAGACCCGTTGACCCTCTGTGCCCGGTGCAACGGCCAGCTCGATGCGACCCATTGGCTCCTCCGGCAGCCCGGTGCCAGCCACTTTCATCCAGGTGCGGCCGGCGTCGTCGGAACGGTAGATCCCGCTATTGGGCCCAACGGTGGGCTGGAAGTAGTCCAACCAGGGGTACCGGCGGACTTGCCAGAGCGAGGCGTAAAGTAGATCCGGTAGCTCGGGCGTGCCAGCAATGTCGGCAGCCCCTGAATCGGCGTCCAGATAGAGGACCTTGTTCCAGTTGCTGCCCCCATCCTCAGTGCGGAACAGGCCACGCTCTTCGTTGGGTCCGAATACGTGCCCCAGGGCGGCCACAATCGCTGTATCTGCGCTTCGCGGGTCCACCCAAAGGGCGCCGATATGCCTCGTTTCCTCGAGCCCGAGGTGCATCCATGTCTCGCCGCCGTCGGTGGAGCGGTAAACCCCATCACCATCCACGATGTCCCAACGTTGATGGATCTGTCCGGTGCCGACCCAGAGCACCTGCGGATCAGTGGGTGCGATCGTCAACGCGCCGATGGAAGCACTGCCCTGGTCGTCGAAGAGCGGCTGCCACGTCGAACCCGCATCGGTTGTCCTCCAGACGCCACCGTCGGCGCCACCGAAGTAGTAGGTCTCCCGGTCTTCAGGAATGCCGGCCACGGCTGTAGCCCAACCGCTGCGAAAGGGGCCGACGAGCCGCCATGAGAGATCGGAATAGGCCGATTCGGGGACCGTTGACTGGGCAGCGATCGGTGTATTTGAACCGAGGATGGACAGCACTGAGACTGCAACGAGTGAGCTGACAAAAAGGAACTTTCGACTGAGATCGATCACGGGTAACTCCCTCCCTGGTCGTGATGATAGCGCCGCCGGGCAGGAAGCCGTCTCGGGCAAGTCGACATCACCGACGATGGCCTTCAACGCCGGCAGCGCCCTGCCCGAAGAGGAGACGGGCCCTGCCTTCGGGAACAAGGCTAAAGCTCATTGGCCGGGATTCTCCGGTGCGGCGATCCCAGGATCTGAACTCGTCGTTGCCTTCGGGGTAGAAGGTCAGGGTTGCGCCTAGACCTCGAATGGAGACTCCCAGGAGATCCTCTTCGGCGTTCATGTCCCAAACATAGGCGCGGTCGGCGACGCCACTGTCGAAATGAAACCGGACCAGGGTGATCTCCCGCTCGGGCCTCAGCGCTGTGCCCAGGATCTCGTAGCTGCGATAGGCACCGTGCTCCGCCTCGAGCTCGCGCATCCGCCCATCCCACCGTTCCTCGAGCCGTTCGAGGGGAGTGCGGCGACCGTAGGCCTCCCAGAGTGGTTTGTAGTCCCCTTCGACATAGGCCCCGACGATGTTGTCGATTCGTGCTGAGAGGCGCTCGGTTCGCGAAGAATCGATGGGGCGTGTCGAGTGCAGTACCGCAAACCCCAATCGGTCCTGACCGAAAACACGCAGCTTGGCTTCTTCGACCGAGACCTGGAGGCTTCCTCCTCCCTCTAGATCGTAGACACCCATCCAACCCTCGAGCTCGGTGCCAGGGGTTTTACTGACCTTGGGCAGAGTCGGCAAAGCTGTGTCGTTCAGAAGATGGTCGGTGATCTGATCGGCGACCTGACCAACCATTGGAAGCTCCGAGCGAACATTGGTTTGCAGGAAGACCACCAGTTCCCTGGACGGAACGATGGCTGCCTCCGCAAAATGGATTCCATTGCTGCCGTCGTGGGTGACAAGCGTACCGTCGTCGGAGTCGACGATGGACCACCCGTAGCCGTAGTGGATATCGCCGCCCTCGCTGACATGGGGCGCCCAGTAGGCGGCCATGGAATCGGGTGACAGGATCCGCCCCATCATCAGTGCTTGGGTCCAACGCAGCATGTCGTAGGCGGTGGAGTGGAGGCCTCCGTTGGCTCTCAATACCCAGTAGGGACCATCCTCGGCAAAGGGTCTCTCGAGGACTGTGCCCCAGCGATGTCCGTCCTCGTAGCCCTGAGCCGATCGCCCTGCTCCCCA
>JAUWSP010000045.1 GCA_030610025.1 Acidobacteriota bacterium
CGAGCCCCGAGAGGAGCACCGGCACGACCTCACGCTGCCCTATATAGCCGACGATTCCGCACATAGGAGATGAAGTTTACTGCTTTCTGGTCTTTCGCCGCTCGAGCTTGCGCTTGGCGTAACCGAGCACGGTCTTTTGCTCCGATCGCTCGATCGCCAGCGCTCCCGGCGGCACGTCCTTGGAGATCACCGAGCCGGCGGCCGTCATTGCACCGTCTCCAATGCTGACGGGGGCAACAAACATGGTGTCGCTGCCGACAAACGCACCCTTGCCGATCTCGGTGTGGTGCTTCGACACTCCGTCGTAGTTGCAGGTGATCGTACCGGCGCCCAGGTTCGCGTTCTCGCCCACCGTCGCGTCACCTACGTAGGCCAGGTGGTTCACCTTCACGCCTTCGGCGAGCACCGAGTTCTTGATCTCCACGAAGTTGCCAATCTTGGCTCGCGCCTTCATCACGGCGCCCGGTCGCATGCGAGCGAAGGGTCCGATACGGCAATCGTTGCCTACCTCCACTTCCTCCAGAACACTGTACGGCTCGACCACGACCCGATCTCCGAGTTGAGCGTCCTTCAGCCAGGCCCCCTGGTGAATCGTGCACCCCTCACCCAACCTGGACCTTCCCGTCAGGGAGACTCCGGGATGAAGCACCGAATCCCTTCCCACCTCCACGTCGGCCTCGACAACCACGTGACTCGGATCCAGGATCGTCACACCCTCTCTCATGAGCTCTTCGGCTTTGCGTCGTAGCAGCACCCCATGGACTCGAGCCAGATCCAGCCGATCGTTGACCCCGAAAGCCTCCTCGGCCTCGACCAGCGACACCAGGGCCAGTCTTCGGTCCCCGTCTGCCGCAGCGGTGAGGGCATTAGTCAGGTAGAGCTCCTGCTTGGCGTTGTCAGGCTTCAGTCGGGTCAGGAACTCGAAAATACCGGGTGCTGGAAGAACGTAGATTCCAGCGTTGATCCAACGATTCTCCAACTCCTCGCCGGTGGCATCCGCCACCTCGACGATACGTTCCAGGGTGCCGTCTGCCGTTGCCACGACCCGCCCCAGAGAGCCCGGCTCCTCCATCTCGGCAACGACCATGGACCCCCAGCCCGACCGAGCCCCGACCGCCAGGCGATCCAGGGTTTCAGGCGCCACGAGCGGTACGTCTCCCGAGAGCACCAGGAGCGTCGTCGGCGCCGACAGATAGCTCGCCACCTGCAGGAGGGCGTGCCCGGTGCCGAGCTGTTCTCGCTGCAGCACCCACGTGACATCGTCTGCCTCGATCTCCCTTTGAATCTGATCCGCACCGTGGCCCACCACCACATAGATGTGCTCGCATCCTGCCGCCCTCGCCGCCCTCAGCACCCATTCCAACATCGGTTTGCCGGCGACGGGGTGGAGCACCTTGGGCAAGGCCGATCGCAATCGAGTACCCTTCCCTGCTGCGAGAATCACCGCCGACATGGGTAGCGATTTCGTCACCTGCACTCCTTTCTCGTGGTCATGGCTTAGTGCTTCCAATGGCTCGATCCTGGGTGGTGCTCACCCGGTCGTCGACACGGCCGGCTCATCTTCGGCTTCGAGAACCGACAGGATTGCACTGCCGAGCTTGTACCTGTCGTGCCGGATCAGCCGGCCTGCGGCCAACAGATCGTCACCGACGATTTCGATTCCCCGTTGCCGGAATGCCACCTCATCCACGACCACCGGTTCGGAGCCTTCCTCACGGTAGGCTGGCAGGCGCTCGGCCGGCAAGGGTGCGGTGTTGACGACCACGGCGTCGACTGCCCCAATTCCCAGGTAGCGCTCTACGGCATCCAAGTGATCGAGACCGTTCATGCCGTCAGTCTCCCCGGCCTGCGTCATCAGATTCAGAGGTAGAACGACCCGCCCACGGCTCTGCTGGACTGCGGCGCCGATCTCCGGAATCAGGAGGTTGGCAATAACTGAAGTGTAGAGCGAACCGGGGCCCAGAATCACCAGATCGGCCTGTCGTATCGCATCGACGGCGGGACCGAAGGCCGGGGGCTTGTCCGGCTCCAACAAGATCTCTTGCAGTGGCTCACCCGAGCCCCCCACGGCGGACTCTCCCTTGTAGGTCCGTCCGGAAAGGCCTCTTGCATGAAGCTTGAGATCACTCAAGGTCGCTGGCAGGATCCGACCCCGAACCGACAGTACCGCTTCTGCCGTGAGAATCGCCTGATAGAAGTCTCCAGTGATGCCTGCCAGGGCAGTCAGGAAGAGGTTGCCAAAAGAGTGCCCTGAGAGTCCCTCGCCCTCGTCGAAGCGATACTCGAAAAGACGCGCCAGGAGATCCTCGTCATCGGCCAACGCGACGATGCAGCTGCGAATATCACCTGGCGGCAAGATGCCGAATTCGCGCCGAAGACGTCCGGACGAACCCCCATCGTCGCTGACCGTTACGACTGCGGTGAGATCGCCAATGGGACCACCCACCCAGCGCTTGAGCCCACCAAGCAGCACCGACAGACCGCTGCCACCACCGATGGTGACCAGGGCACTCGCCGAATCTCGAGAGGCCGCTCGATCAGTCGAAGAGATCTCGGTGCTCTGAGCTTTCCCGGAGGGCTTCGAAGTCCGAGTCGTGGTAGGCATGGATACGGTTTTTCGGATTGAGCTCGATCGCCAGCGCCAGGAGCTTCGATGCGTTCTCGAGGTCTCCCGTCAGACTGTAGACAGAAGCAGCCAGGTAGGCGAATCGCTCGTCCTTGCTCTTTCGACCACCCCGGCTGCACAGTGCCAGCGCCGTGTCGTAATTGCCACGGTTACTCTCGTAGACTGCCAAAAGGAAGGGGTCGCTACTCTTCGATCCCGACTTCGCCAGATTCCGGTGACAGACTCCCAGATAGCGCCGAGAGCGCTGAGCGAGGTCACTCTCGCCGGTTTCTTGCAGGATTTTCTCGAAGTGCTTGCTGGCTTCTCGCCACTTGCCCTGATGGAGAGCTTTGAGGCCCTTCTCGAAGATTCCGAGTTGCGGATCGGGTGGTAGTGCCCGGATCGAAGCGCTGTCTTTGGCCTCGAGCCCCAGCTCGGTCAGCTTCTTGGAAACTTCGTCGTTATTGGTACGAAACCGCTCCGCCAACTCGGCCACGTGCTTCTTCTCGGCGTACCGCTTGAGGTAGGTGACCTCCTGTTTCTTCCACCGCTTCGCCATCTGTCTCCCTAGTAGTTATGCGCTCTTACTTCTTCCGCAACTCGACCAGTATCTGTTTGGCGACCGACTTGAGCGTCTCGAAGACGCCCACACCTTGGGGAGCAATACCGGCAAAGGTGGGCTCGCGTTTGTAGTTCAGCATCCGGTACATCTCGTCGACAGGCATGATGTTGGGTAGGTCCCGCTTGTTGAATTGCAGGGCGTAGGGGATGTCGAGCAGATCGAATCCATGGTCCTGTAGATTCAGCTCCAGGTTACGAATCGATTCGACATTCGCCTCCATCCGATCGGTCTGGCTATCGGCCACGAAAACGACCCCGTCCACCCCTTTCAGAATCAGCTTCCTGCTGGCGTCATAGAAGACCTGACCCGGGACCGTGTACAGATGGAATCGCGTTGTGAAGCCCCGAATCGAGCCCAGATCGAGGGGTAGGAAATCGAAGAACAGGGTGCGATCGGCTTCGGTCGCCAACGAGATCATCTTGCCGCGGCGGTCCGGAGCCGTCTTGTTGTAGATGTGCTGCAGGTTCGTCGTCTTGCCACCGAGGCCCGGGCCATAGTAGACGATCTTGCAGTTGATCTCCTTCGCAGCGTAGTTGATGAAGGTCATTTCGCTTCAATCCGCGTCAGGATGTCTTGGCCGACTCTTGCCGCGATCCTCCCGGTTCTCTCGGTCCCAACCCTCGAACAGCCGGAGTCGGGAATGTAAGAGGTCGGACCGGTCTGTGGCCCCGACCTCGGCTCAGTCACCGAACAGGGAATCGATGTCCTCGTCCGTGATCTCGGAAAAGGGGCTCGTCTCGACTTGCCCTCCGGGGCCCCGATTCTCCTTCCGGTTCATGTCCTCGAAGATCTCGTCCATCTCGGCACTGGCTCTCTTGACACGCAAACGGACGAGACCCAGCGAGGACCGCTCGTCGAAGATCACCAGCAGGATCGCTCGGCGGGCGACGATGGAAATATGAATATGATCGCGCTGCCCTTCGTGGAACAGCACCGAGAACTCTCGCTCGCCGATCAACTTCGCGAGCCCGTCGGTCGCCGCCACATTTCCCGCGGTCAGCGAAGCCAGGGACGTGGTGTCGAACTCTTCCACATCTCCAACCGCTGCAATCTGTTGGCCATTCTTGTCGATCAGGAATACGGCCTTGGCATTCGAGTCGTATCGCAGGCGCCGTAGCGCCTGCTCCAACCGTTCGAATTCCTCCTCGTAGACCTCGACGTAAGCTGTCGGCATGACTCGTTTCTCCGGGAGCAGCGCGAAAGTATCACATAGCTGCCTTGAGCCCTTGAATCATCGATTTCAAGGCGTTTGTCTGTCAAGGAAAAAGTCCATAGCCCCGCCGTCAACTCTGGACGAATTCGGTAACCACATAGCTGCCGGAACGCTGGTCCTTCCGGAGCTTGATGATCCCTGCTGCCTCCGCCGCCTCCAGCATTTTGGAGAATGTAGAGTATCCGTGGTGGCTCTCACTGAATGAAGGATGCTTTCGTTGAATCGCCTGCTTGACCACCGAACCCCAAAGGGTTTGCTGGTTCTCCCTCATCAGTGCCTGGATCGCCTCGACCAGTAGCGTGAAGGCTTCAGCCCGGCTTTCATCGACGTCTCCGAGCACCGGCGGAACCTCGGCTTTGCGGCGCAGATCCTCGTAGAACAGATATTCGTCGCAATTGTCGATCAGGAGCTTCGAGGCGGAGTTCGACGATCCCACGCCGATGACATGTTTGTTGTTCGCCTCGAGATTGGCGACCAGCGGCGTCAAATCGCCGTTACCGGAAATCAGCACGAAAGTGTCGAGGTGCTGTTTCGAGTAGCAGAGCTCCATGGTATCCACGGCGATCCTGATGCCCGCCCCGCTCGTGCCCGAATGCTGCGTTGGTGGAATTTCGATGAGCTCCACTCCCGCTTGATGAAAGCTCCGCTTGATTTCTCGATGACGGTCCCAGTCCGCATAGGCCCGTTTGACAACGATCTTGCCTTTGTCGAGTAGCCGCTCCAGAACCAGATCGACATCGAACTGCCCGACACCGCTCTCACTCACTCCCAGGGCGGCGCTCTCCAGATCACAGATCACAGCCAGCCGACGATTCTCGAGAGCTGGTCGATCCTGCGACCTGGCGGCGAGGCCGGGCTCCTTTGAGGACCCATGGCTCGCCGCGACTTTCGTGTCGGCCCCGCTGTTCTTGCTTGCCGGCGAGCTTCTCCGCCCTCGCCTCCTGGGACGGGAAGTCGCCGGTGCCGGGCTCTCTTCTCCACCTTCGCGACCCGATCGGCGTCCCTGCCCTCTCTGGGGGCGACGTCGAGGAGTCCTCTGACGATCCTGGCCACTGGCTCCGGGAGGCGAGCTTCCCGGAGGAACCTTGCCCGTCGGCCCCTGATCACGAGACTCTTCCGTCGCGCCGATCGAAGGGGCTTCGTGCCCTGAATCTCTGATCTTCTCTGGACCTTTCGGTCTTTCATCGTCGACCGGCTCATCGGCCGGCGGACGCAGCCACCACGGACTCACGGTTCCACTCCTTGGGCCAAGAATCTACGCAATTCGAATCTGGAAGTGCACACGTCGAGACAACAATCCTAGCACTCGTACCCCCGTCATTCGCGAGGCGTCGAATCGGGCGGTACAGGATCCCATCCAGGGTAGGCCAGGAGACGCTCCCGGCGCAGCATGCGGATCAGTTGACCTACGCGTTCCTCAGCCGGTTCGACCTCTTCACCGAACTGCCCGCGCATGGCCTCGGCGACCTCGGAAACGCTGCGCTCACCGTCGACCAGGTGCCAAAGAAAGCTGCCTCGCTCGTCGAGACGAATCTTACGCATGGACAGGAAATAGCTCAGCCGCTCACCGACGCCGCGCAACCCTCGCTCACTCGGCCTTGGTCGCTCTACTACCACCCGATCCTCTACATCCTGCCAAACAGCCACCCGCAGTGGAGTCATCTCCAGGAGGTTCTCACTGGCGAGGGCCTCGTCGGCGATCGAACGGCGAGTGGGCACCTTCATGGCTCGTCGGAACCAGAACCGGCTCGCCTCACTCGCGCATCTTCTTCACTGGCAGATACACCAGCAGGTAGGCGAGAGCCGGGTACATGATGAGGCTGAGCCAGAACCTGGGCGTAATACTGCCCGCCATCTTCTGGTGAAAGGCGATCATCGGCGGGTAGAAGTCGCCTCCGAGCACCAGGAAGGCCAGCGCCACGGCCATCAGGGCCTCACCGGCGATGAACCCCGACGACAGCAGGATTCCCGTGTTCTCCGCTTTGGTCTTCTCCTCCTCGGTGGCGTCGCTACGCTTTGCCCACCACTCGAAGAGCGCGCGAAGCAGGCCGCCGACGAAGATCGCCGCTGTGGAGTAGAAGGGCAGGTACATGCCCACTGCGACCAGCATCGGTGAGGGCGAGCCGATCAGGATCAAGCCCACCGCGAGAAACATCCCGACGATGACCAACGGCCAGGCCATCTCGCCTCCGACGATGCCGGTGGCCATGAGGGCCATGAGCCCGGCCTGGGGCGCCGGCAGCTCTGCCGAGCCGATGTGGTAGACCTTGTCGAGGGCCATCAGTGGGAAAGCCAGGACGGATGCGGCGACGATGACGCCGATGATCTCGCCGATCTCCATGCGCCACGGCGTGCCACCGAGAATATGCCCGACTTTGAGATCCTGCATCATGTCACCGGCGACTCCTGCCACGCAGCAGACCACCCCTGCGACACCCAGCACCGCAGCGACTCCCTTGATGCCGGTCAGGCCCATCAACACCATGAGCACGGCCGAGATCAACAGGGCGCTCAGCGTGAGGCCGGAGATCGGGTTGTTGGAGCTGCCGATCAGGGCCACCAGGTAACCGGCCACGGCGGCAAACAGGAAGCCGAGAACCACCATGACCGCGGTCAGAACCAGCGCTCCGGGCACACTCTGGGCGAAGTAGTAGTAGAGGAAAAAGGTGGCGACGGCCATGACCCCGATCGCCATGAAGATCTTCTTGAAGTCCAGATCCTTCTCTGTACGAAGGACCTCCTCGCCGCCGCTTTTGGCAGTGAGGTCCTTGAGGGCTTTGCCGATGCCGGCGATCAGCGAGCCGCGCAGGTTCCACAGCGTGTAGAAAGCGGCCACGATCATGGTGCCCACCGCCAGTGGCCGAACCTGCTTCGACCAGATATCTGTTGCCAGATTCAGCAAGGAGGCATCATCGAGTCCCTCAGCCAGGGAAGGGTTGAGGAACACTGCCAGCGGCACCAGCATCCACCACCCCAGCACGGCGCCAGCGAACAGCACAGCCGACACCCTCATGCCGACGATGAACCCCACGCCGACCAGTGCCGGCGAGGCGGAGGGCGTCTCCAGCAAGATACCTCCCCCGTACTGAATCTTGTTCCCCAGGATCTCGATATTGGACTTGCCGAAAGTGTAGAACTTCTGGACGCTCGATTCCACAAACTGAATGCCGTTGGAGTTCTTGAAGAGCTCCCACAGCGCCGCCAGGCCCATGGCGCCGAAAACAGCCGCGGCACCTGTCTGGCCGCCCTGCCCGGCTTTGACGATCTCGGCCGCTGCGACGCTCTCCGGAAACGGAAGATCAGCCTCCACGACCAGTGTCCGGCGCAGAACGATGACGAAAAGAACGCCGAGAATGCCACCGATCATCATGATCGCGGTGGACTCCCAGTAGTGCAGAGACTCCCAGGCTCCACTGATGACAAAGGCCGGAATGGTGAAGATGGCACCGGCCACCAGGGCTTCTCCAACCGAAGCGGTAGTCCGCGCCACGTTCTCCTCGAGCACCGTGCCGTTGAAGAGACGCAGAGCCGCCATCGCCACCACCGCAGCTGGAAATGTCGCTGCAACCGTGAGTCCAGCCTTCATACCCAGGTATGCATTTGCCGCTCCCAGACCGACTGCCATCAGCACACCCAACAGCACCGCCTTGAGCGTCAGCTCCGCCATCGTTGTCGATGCAGGAACAAACGGTTGATCGGTATTCTTGGCCATTCAGCCCTCCCGAGAAAGTCGAAAATCCTGGCGATTCTATCCGAAAAAAGACCCCAGCAGCAGCCCAGCCACGAGCCGGCAAGCGATACAATACCCCTGAACAGGAGGAGGAGCGAAATGACTTTCGTATCAGATCTGGAACCCAAGTCCCTGTGGCGACATTTTGACCAGATTCTCACCATCCCGCGCGGTTCGAAGGAAGAGGACCGCATTCGAGCCTACGTAGTCGCCCAGGCCGAAGAGGTGGGTCTGCCTTTCCAAGTGGACGGAACCGGCAACGTCGTGGTCAGCAAGCCAGCAACGGCAGGCTACGAGGATCGACCGGTCACCATCCTGCAAAGCCATCTGGATATGGTCAACGAGAAGAACTCCGACGTCGATCACGACTTCGACAAAGATCCCATCCAACCCAGAGAAGACGGCGAGTATCTGACCGCCTCGGGCACCACACTGGGCTCGGACAACGGCATCGGGGTCGCAGCCATGCTGGCCATCATGGAGGCTGATGATCTCACTCACGGCCCCCTCGAGCTGCTCTTCACAATCGACGAGGAGACCGGCCTCACCGGCGCCGCGAACCTGGATCCCGAGATGCTGCGAGGTCGCCGACTCATCAACCTCGACTCCGAGGAGGAGGGCAGCCTGTGTGTCGGCTGTGCCGGCGGTGCCGACAGCGAGATTTCCTTACCCATCTCCAAGAGTTCTGCTCCCGAAGGCTCTGTTGCCCTGAAGGTCGAGCTCAAGGGCCTCAAGGGGGGGCACTCGGGGATCGACATTCATCTGCAGCGGGGCAACGCGACCCAGCTCCTTGCCCGGGCCCTGTGGGCCGTTGGGCAGGAGACACCATTCCACCTGGCAAGTCTCGAGGGCGGGAACAAGCACAATGCAGTGCCCCGTGAGGCCTCGGCCGTGGTGGTGCTCGACGCTCAGAGTCGAGCGGCTTTCGAAGAGGCGGTGACTGGCAGGCTCGAGGCCATTTGTGAGGAGTTCCGTCCTGCCGAACCCGGTGCACAGTTTTCGATTTCGCAGGTCGACGTACCCGAGGAGGTCTGGGACCATGAATCGACAGGCAAGGTCATGGCGTTGGTCGTGGCACTACCCCATGGCGTGATCTCCATGAGCTACGACATCCCGGGCCTGGTCGAAACCAGCACCAATCTCGCAACTGTCAAGGCTCAGAACGGGACCGTGGCCATCGGACTCTCGAGTCGCAGCTCCGTTGCATCGGCTCTCGAGGCACTCCGGCAACGGATTCGGTCTGCTGCCAGCCTGGCCGGTGCCCGTGTCGAAGAAGGCGATGGCTATCCCGGTTGGAAGCCCGACCTGCAATCCGAGCTCCTTCAGGTGGTGCGCCAGGTTCACGAGCGGGAGATTGGAACGGATCCGAAGATCGAGGCCATTCATGCGGGTCTGGAATGTGGTCTGATCGGCGAGATGATCCCGGGCATGGACATGATCTCCTTCGGGCCCCAGATCGAGTTCCCCCACTCGCCCGACGAACGGGTGAAGATCGCGTCGGTCGACAGGTTCTACAAGTTGCTGGCGGCCACTCTGGAGGAACTTGCCACCGCGAGCTGAGGCGCGTGTGAAGCATCGCCTGGCCCTGCTGGTGACCGGAGCGTCCGGCATGGCCTTGCCCAAAGCTGTGCTCACAGCCATGGCGCGGAGCCCGGAGGTGGAGAGGGTCCATCTGGTGGTTTCGCGTGGGGCCAGTCAAGTGCTGCAGCATGAGCTTTCTCGCCGCGCCACGGGAGCTGCCGATCTCATCGATACTGGCGACTTGACGGAGGCCGCGCGCGACAAGATCAGCGTTCACAGCAACAACGAGCTCGACGCCGCCATCTCTTCTGGCTCCTATCGCCTGACCGGGACGGCGGTGATCCCGTGTAGCGCTGGAACCCTGGGCGCCCTCGCCACTGGCTCTGCCGGCACACTCATCCATCGGGCTGGAGCCGTCGCCCTCAAGGAGCAGTGGCCGTTGGTGCTCGGCTTTCGCGAGACTCCCCTGACCACGATCCACCTGGAGAACCTCAGGAGACTCGCCTACCTACGAGCCGTGATTCTGCCCCCAGTACCCGCGTTCTATGTCGGCGGAGAAGATTTCAACCGCTTTTTGGACCACTACGTCCTGCGCGTACTCGACCACCTAGCCATCCACCAGCCCGGAGACGACGGCCTCCGTTGGTCCTAAAGAGCAATCTCTAAACGTTATCTTCTGACGGTCCATCTGGGGGGTCCGCAGGGGGACGGCGATGGCTTTGTAGGACCGCCTTTTGCGGGCTCCCGCGGGAGGGGGCAAGC
>JAUWSP010000177.1 GCA_030610025.1 Acidobacteriota bacterium
CTGGCGCTCGAAACCGGACGAGAGATCGCCCGAGCCGGCGCGATTCTGCTGTGCGGCGGCCGGAGCGGAGTCATGGAAGCTGCCGCCGAGGGCGCTCAGTCGGAGGGTGGCTCCACGGTGGGAATCCTGCCGGGATCCGGTCCCGATGACAGCCCTCCCAACCCCTTTATCGGGTTGCCCATCTACACTGGGATCGGACAGGCCCGCAACCAGGTTCTAGTGCTATCGGGCGAGGCTGTTATCGGCATTGGAGGCAGCTGGGGAACGTTGACCGAGATCGGTCTGTCCATTCGACACGGGATCCCGGTCGTCCTGTTGGACAGCTGGGGTCTCGAGCCCCCCGACGGCAGAGCCGAACCCAACCTCCACCGCGCTTCGAGCCCGGCCGAAGCTGTCGAGATAGCCATGCGAGCTGCCAACGAGGTCCCTCGAAGATGACCGAGATCGCCACGCACGATCGATCGGAGAAGCCCCGCGAACCTGCCATCCGGGTGATGATGATGCCCAGGGACACCAATGCGCTGGGGACGATCTTCGGCGGCATCATCCTGTCCTACATCGATCAAGCGGGCGCCGTGGAAGCGCATCGTCACGCCGAGGGCCGACTCGTCACCGTGGCCATGCGCGAAGTCGAGTTTCACCAACCGGTCTTCGTCGGTGATCTGGTGAGCTTCTACGCCGAGCCCATCCGCCTCGGCAACTCCTCCATCACGATCAAGATCGTGGTCGAGGCCGAGAGACGCACCAGCGGTGGTGATCGGGTCCTGGTGACCCAGGCCGAAGTCGTCTTCGTGCAGGTCGACCGAGACAATCGACCCATTCCCCTCGCCCGCCGGAAACCATAGCCGGCAACCGAACAGAGGATCTTCAACAGGTTCTAGTGCCCCGTGCGGAAAGGTTCGTAGCAATTGCGGCAGCGGGCTTCGTAGGCCTCGACATCGCCGACCTGTACCTGCTCCTGCCCTCCTGCAATGCGCTGGCTGTAGTGCGCCAGCCCGCCGCAACAGACGCATACGGCGTGCACCTTGTCGACGAATTCGGCCAGAGCCAGGATCTGCGGCATTGGACCGAAGGGCCTGCGTTCGTAGTCCTGATCGAGACCGGCCACGATGACCCGTACCCCGCGATCGGCCAACTGGCTGACCACATCGACCAGGCCAGCATCGAAGAACTGAGCCTCATCGATGCCGATCACCTCCACCTCGGGCTCGACTCGGCGTAGCAATTCGGCCGAGTCGGCCACCGTGCAGGCATCCACGGTCCGGTTGTCTCGGGTCACCAGAACCTCCGGCCCGTGCCTCGAATCCAGGATGGGCTTGAATACCTGGATCGTTTGACGGGCGATGAGAGCCCTGCGCAGACGGCGCACGAGCTCTTCGCTCTTGCCCGAGAACATACCGCCGGTAACCACCTCCAGGCGGCCCGGACGGCCTTCGTGGATCATCGCGTCGGAGGGCATGGTATCGGGGATGGTATCGCGCCCTCATCACGGTGTCATCCGCTGCGCCAGGCAACCGACTACTGCTAAGCTCCGGCCCCATGGAGATAAGCGACAGAATCTTTACCTATGAGGAGGCGCTGGATACCTTCCCTGCCGTTCGGGACCTGACGGATCGGGCGATCCATCAGATTCGGGCGCTCTACAACGGCGTTCAAAGCCGTGAGGAGATGGAGCGACGACAAGCCGAACTGGAGGCCGCCACTTCGCAGGTCATCGAAGCGTGGACCGAAGAGGTGACCGCCATGGGTTGCCTGGTCAAGGGCCTGTGGCTGGTCGATTGGGACTGTGGGGACGGTTTCTACTGCTGGCGCTACCCGGAGGCCTCTGTCGGGCACTTCCACGGCTACGACGACGGATTCACGGGTCGCATGCCCATCAACTGAGCTTCTCGGCCGACAAGTCGAGTTTGTCGAATCCCGAGACTCCCAGAGGGAATTCTCCGTCGCGCAACCCTGTTTTCAACCCTGACCCGATGATTCCTCGCCCTGTCGCTGCAGGCTAGCCGGCCAATTGGGCAAGTAGACTGTCGACGAGACCAGAAAAACCGAGAGGAGTAACACCGATGGAAACCACGACTCAGGCCCCGAATTCGGAGACGCACGGTGCCGGCGCCCAGGACCCCCTCACGCTCACCGACAAAGCCCTCCAGATGATCAAGATCACCCGTGAGCAGGAGGGGATCGAGGCAGCCTTCGGCCTGAGGGTCGCCGTGAGAGGTGGTGGTTGCAGCGGGATGGAGTACGCGCTGGACTTCGAGCGTGAGCCGAGAGAGAACGACTTCGTCATCGACTGCGACGGATTGCAGGTCTACATCGACGCCATCAGCGCCCGATACCTACAGGGTACGCAGATCGACTATGTCCTGGGGACCACCGGGGCGGGGTTCAAGTTCAACAACCCGAACGCTACAGGTAGCTGTGGCTGCGGGTCCTCGTTCTCTGTCTGAGACAACTCAGCGCCACAGTCCGCCTAGCCCGCCAAAGGTGATTTCGTCACCTTGGCGTGCCCGGCCCCCTCGACGCCCAGCCGAGTGCCCAGCTGGGCCGCCCGACGCTGCAGCATCGCGATCCCCACAACCGAGCCCATTCGAGGCGAAAAGGTAACGCTGGTCAGGGTGCCAGCCGGCCGATCCTCGAGAACGAGGGCTGTCCCCGGCACGGGAACTTCGTCGGCTTCGAACCTCAGGCCACACAAGACCTTGCTGACCTGACCCCTGTAGTGGAGTCGCGCCACCACCTCCTGCCCCAGATAGCAGCCTTTGGTGTAGCTGACCGCTTCGTCTTCACCCGTCTCCTGCGGCAGATTGGCCTCCCCGAAATCCCTCCCGAACCAGGGGATTCCAGCCTCGATACGGAACCGGTCGAGAGCCTGGTAGCCGACCAGTCTCGCACCGAAGGGTCGGCCAGCATCCTGTAGGCGGCTGACGATCTCTGCGGCATCAGAAGCCCGCGACCAGAGGGTCAGGGCGGGCATGCCCCAACGCCCGTCCGAGGAGACCAGCACCTCTCTGCCACTCCCACTCTCGATCGCCAGGTGGCAAACCTGCCACGGACGATCCGGGAGCAGGGCGGGCTCGAAGACCGACTCCAGCGTGGCTCGCGCCTTCGATCCGACGACCGTCAACGGCATCAGACCATCCAGAGGCTCGATCTCCACTCGATCGAGGACGATAAAACGGTTCAGGTGCTCACCGACCGAGGGACCTCGACCGGTGGGAAGCTCGAGCCAGATCGCATCCTCGAGCACTCTGATGGTGGTGTCGGCCTGAATGTGGCCTTTAGCATCGAGAAGGAAACCATAAGCGCCTTCGCCAGGCACCCGCCCGTCGAGCTCGCAGGTGACCTTGCCATTCAAGAACGCCTGTCGATCTTCACCTCGCACCCGCAGGTGGTCGATCCAATTGCGAGCTACCACTCCGACCCCATCCGCCAGGGCACCGTACTCGGCCTCCACCGATCCGAAGTGAGCCGCCGTCTCGCTCCCGGCCGGGAGCGTCATGAGCTCGCCGCCCAAAGCCTGAAAGAACGCCGAGCTGACTTCGGATCGGGTCGGCTCACCGGGAGAATCCAGCATTCCAGGAGTCTACCAACCGAACGGTGAGGGCCTCTCGCCCTGGTAGGGCAGATACAATGAGCCGATGTCCGCCACCAGACCATTCAGCCTGGAAGTAGGCGACGGCAGAGAGCTCTTCGGCGTCATTCATATTCCAGAGCAACCTGGCCCTCGCCCGACGGTTGTCGTCTGTCACGGCTTCAAGGGCTTTATGGAGTGGGGGTTCTTTCCGTTTCTGGCAGAGCTTCTCGCGGAGCGTGGATTCACCGTGGTCCGTTTCAACTTCCCGGGCTCGGGAATGAGGCCTGGAGACGTCCTCGTCACCGATACGGAGGCCTTCCGCCGCGCCACTTTCAGTCAGGACCTGAACGACCTCGGAAGGGTTCTCAACGCTCTCGGAACCCAGATCGGGGAAGACACAGTCGATCCCCAGAGGATCGGTCTGTTCGGACACAGTCGCGGCGGAGGTATCGCCACGCTGGCAGCTGCCCAGGAGTCTCGCCGCGGAAGACTACGGGCTCTTGTAACCTGGGCGGCAGTAAGCACCTTCGACCGAATGACATTGGATGAAAAGGAGATCTGGCGGCGGCGCGGAGACCTCACCGTGGTCAATAGCCGAACCGGCCAGCAGTTGGCTATCGACGCCGTGGTCCTGGAGGACCTCGAGAGATTTCAGCGCCACCTCGACCCCAGCACTGCAGCTTCCACCAGACTGGCTCCCTGGTTGATCCTGCACGGTGATCAGGATGAGACCGTGCCTTGGAGCGAGGCGCGCCTGCTCGCTTCCCATGCGGCCGCGCCCTGCGAGCTGAGGGTAATCCCCAATGGAGACCATACCTTCGGCGCCAAGCACCCTTTCGCCGGCCCCACGCCTCAACTGGTGGAGGCCCTCAACGCCACTCAAGAGTGGTTCCGGAGGCATCTCGGCTGACCCGAGACTCCGCAATTCGAAAGCCGAGTGGTCGGAACGCTTCTCAGGATCCGAAGACCGGATGAATCCGGCCAGCCTCTCCCAACCCCGCCAGTACCCAATCGGCTCCGGTGGCCTGAAGCTGTTCCAGGGACGTGTAGCCGGTGGCCACTGTCGCCACCTTGATGCCATGGGCCCGGGCGCAAGCGACGTCCAGCGGACTGTCGCCCACGATGAGGGTCTCCGGTGACGCAAAGCTGCGACCCCGCCCCTGCGAAGCCCTCTCCAGGGCCACCGGGGGCAGGTCGATGCGATCCGCTCGATCGTCCCCGAAAGCGCCAAACGGAAAGAACCGATTCAGGTCGAAGCAGGCGAGCTTGCTCCGGGCTCCTCCTTCCCAGTTACCCGTCAGGAGCCCCAGAGTTACCTCGGAACTCTCTTGAAGCCTGGTCAGGACAGGTACCACATCCGGCAGAAGCGTCATGTCTTCCGCCGACAACTCCTCTCTCATCCGACGCAGATAGACCTCCTGGAGATCTGGCAGGAGCCCGAGAATACGGTCTTCGGGAAGACCGGCACCCCGCATCAACTCGGTGACAATCTGTGGATCCGTCTTGCCTGAGAAACTGTGACCGTCGATGTTCCCGGCCTGGCCGTAGACGCTCTCGAGAGACTCTCCAAACCACTGGCGCAATCGGTGCCCGCCCTTGAGAAGGGTTCCGTCGATATCGAAGAGAATCAGGCGGGGATGGTACGAATCCATGACGTGGGCCCTGCGAGGTGGTCGCCGGAGGGGCTATTCACCAGACTGCCGCCATGAGGGCGGGGCCTTGGTAGCGAGGAACGTCGCAATGCCGTGCTTGCAGTCCTCGGTGGCCCGGGCCTCGGCGTTGACCACGGCGGCCCTCCGAAGCGCCTCGGGCAGAGGCACTCCGTGGACCTCCAACAGGAGCCGTTTGGTGCGGGCGATCGACTCGGAGCTCGCCCGCTTCAGGATTCCGACCGCCAGCTGCTCTGCCACCTGCCGTAGCTCTCCTTCGGCCACGACCCGGTTGACAAGACCTGTCTCTAGAGCACGTTGCGCCGTGACGAACTCCGGGTCGAGTAGCATTTCTCGGATGTCCGAGCCGCGCATGCGCAGCGGCAGATAGGTAGCAACCAGAGCAGCAACGAAGCCGATTCGCGCTTCGCTGTAGAGGAAACGGGACGTTTCGGCAGCCACCACGAAGTCGTGCGCCGTCGCCATGCCGCAGCCCCCTGCTACGCAGGCACCCTGAACCATCGCCACCGTCAGAGCTTCCTGTCTCAGAATCGATTCGAAGAGGCCTCGAAGATGCTCGGAGTCCTGTCGATTCTCCTCGGGCCCGGCTTCCAGGAGGCCCCCGAGATGCGTCAGATCGGCGCCGGCGGAGAAGTGCTTCCCAGCGGCACCCAAAAGGACGGCTCGGATCCCCCTCGCACGGAGGTCGCTTCCATACAGGTCGGTCAAGGCCGCTATCAGGTTGGGCGACAGGGCGTTGGCACGATCCGGGTCGTTCAGCGTCACCCAGAGGAGATCCCCGTCCAGCTTCGTTTCGAGAAATTCGTGGCTCATGGCGCGATTACCGACTCGCTGTCTCAGGTCTGCAGGACCCCGGTCTTGAACTCGCCGATCTCCGGGTTCTGTGCGGCGCAGGCCAACGAGCGGGCCAAGATCTGGCGAGTCTCCCTGGGATCGATGATGGCGTCGACCCAGAGGCGTGCCGCAGCATAGCGTGGGTCGCTAGCCTCGGCGTAGCGGTCC
>JAUWSP010000284.1 GCA_030610025.1 Acidobacteriota bacterium
AGGTTCAAATTCGTACCGTGACGGCTGCTCAGCAGGAGAAGCCTGCCTCGAATACATCCCCGACCGGGGTAGGAGACGTATTACTTCAAGAGAGACGGCGGCGTCTCGGCGAGGAAATGTCGAAGTTGCCCCCAGAGCAGCGCCAGGTCCTGGAGCTGGCCTTCTACGGTGGCTCGACGCAAAGCGAGATCGCCGAGCAGACTGGAATCCCATTGGGCACGGTGAAGACTCGAACCCTGCTGGCGATGAAGAAGCTCAGAGCCGCCTTGCAGGAAGAGATTGGAGAGTTGTTGTGAATCAGGAAAGGGTGAGTTCCATGGTCATGGAGGACCGCCTGGCGGGCGATCTTCTGGATCGTCTGAACCAGAGTGTCCCGCTACCTCCGGACACCACGGATGACGAGGGCGAAGCCCTGCTGCGAGGCTATCTGGAGATCGTCGGCCTGTTGCCGTACGAGCTCGATCCGATGGAGCCCTCGCCAGCCGCGAGAGAGGTGCTCCTGGCCAGTTTGAGGGGCGAGGACGACAGTCGGTACGCCAAGAGGGAACAGGAAGTCGCCATGTCCTCTCCGGCGAGGAGCGCCGGTGGATGGAATCGTTGGGCACTACCACTGGCGGCCAGTCTCGCCCTGGCTCTGCTGGGTGTGTCGGGATGGCAGCGCGCCCATATGGAAAGGCAGCAAGAGGAGATAGCGCAGCTCTCCGGTCATCTGAGAGAGGTGAATCTGCAATCCGGGGAGCTGGTGCGATACCAACAGGACCTCGAGGCGGCACAAGCCAAGCTGTCGGTGCTGGCGGCCTCCGGAGTGGAGGTCTGTAGCCTCTATCCGATGGAGAAGCGGCTCGCAGAGGCGCCCCCGAGGGCGACTCTCTTCGTGGCACCCGACCACCAGCGCTGGTATCTCCGCATCGACGGGCTCGAGCCGAGTCCCGAGGATCAGGACTACCAGCTCTGGTTCATCACCGACGAAGGTGCCAAGGTCAGTGCGGGTACCTTTGATCCTCGACCCGGAGCCCGGACCGAGTTGACTTCCACCACCATGCCTGGCGGCACCATTGCCGTCAGCATTACCGTCGAGCCGCTTGGCGGCTCCCCTGAACCTTCGAGCCCGCCACTTCTATACGGTGATGAAGTGATGAGAATCCTGTAGTCCGTCAAGGACTTGACGGTCTACAGGGGTTGAGGCGGCCGGGCGTACCTTCGGTCGGTCTTTGAGGGCTTGAGGGTGATGGTCGAGCCGCCAAAATCTGATCCACTTGGAGTGTTAGTTTTCGACTCCTGGTACGCGTCACCGGTGCTAAAGGGGATGTCTTCCCTTCCGGGAGGATTCTCGATATGCCCGTGTACGCCGACCGTGCTCGTCTGCGATCCGGGCTCTGTGCGACTCGGGGGAGGTCAGGGGCGGATGGAACGCTCCTCGAGACCGCCTGCAAGACTATGTCGCCGTGGCAAGCCTCTCAACCCAAAATACTTGCATAGGTGGGTGGCACCGATGTCCTGCGCCTTCAAGCGGTGAGGTGGGTCGCGAAGAACTCGATGGTCCGACTCCATGCGAGCTCCGCTGCGGCCTCGTCGTAGCGGCCGGTTGAATCGTTGTGGAACCCGTGGTTGACGCCGGGATACATGTGCATTGTGTAGGGGCTCTTGTTGGCCTCCAGATCGAGCTCATACTCGGGCCAGGTTGCGTTGACCCGTTCGTCCAGCTCCGCGAGATGAATCAGCAGGGGCGCCTTGATGTTCGGTCGGATCTCCTCGGCGGGGGGTGTGCCATAGAAGGGCGCACCGGCGTTCACCAGGTCGGGCAGAGTGGCCGCCAACATGTTGGTGATATATCCGCCGAAACAGAAACCGACCACACCGAGACGGCCGTTGCAGAGGGGCTGGGCCCTGAGAAACCTGGCGGCGGCGATCATGTCCTGCTCGATCTTCATCCGATCCAGCGAGCGCTGCAGCTCCCGTCCTTCATCATCGTTTCCGGGGTAGCCGCCCACCGGGTACAACGCATCGGGCGCAAACGCGACAAAGCCCGCTTTGGCGACCCTGCGCGCAACATCTTCGATATAGGGATTGAGGCCTCGATTCTCATGCACGACCAATACCGCTCCCGTCGACTCCGTCACCGAACTCGGAACGACGAGATACCCTCGGCCCTCTCCGTGCCCGTCGGGTGAAGGAAATGTCTCGTACTCAGCCCTGATGTCGGGATCGTTGAACGAGACCTGCTCGGCCAAAGCGTAGTTCGGGATCAGCGCGGCGGCCAACCCGCTCACCGTGAATCCCAAGGCGGTGAGGGTGGACAGTCGGTCGAAGAACTCGCGCCTGGAAATCAGACCATGGGCGTACTCGTCGTACCAGTCAAACGCTTCCTGCGGAATCGGATGTGTTGTCGGTTTGTTCTCGTTCGGCGCAGTCACAGCAACCTCCTCGGTGATCGTTCGTGGTGAAGACAGTCTGACTTCGAAACTCTGCGCCCGGGTCCAATGATTCCGAATGGACGGATCCCGGGCGTCAGGTTCCGCTGAGCAGAGCGTTGAAGATGGCCACGCCGTAGTGTATCTGGGTGGGTAGGACCTAGATTGCGTCTTCCTCAGAGTCTGAGTAGCAGGATGATCAGCAAGGCGGAGACCAGGCTCGCCAAGATCGTCCTGATCGAGTTCCAGTAGTTCCAACGCGATTCAAAGTCCTGGCGAGCAACTTCCAGTGCCGTCTCGTCCATGGCGTCGATCTCGAGAGACTGCACGGTGTTGTTCAACGGAATGTTGATGGTAGCGGTTGGTAGCTGAACGCCAAGAAGGAACACGAGAGCCGCCGAGATGATGAGAAGGCGTCCGGTTCCGTCCAATTGGCCAAAGCCAAGCGCAGCCGAAGCCAGCAATGCGACCACCGAGCCCATCCAGACCAACATGAATACTGGCTGGTTGTTCTGAATCACGCGATCCATCACCTGGAAAGCTCGGAGAAACTCCCCGTCACCCAGGTTTCCAATGCCTGGCATCACCACCACGGCAAACGCAAACACGAACCCTGCCACCAGGGAACATAAGACAGTCGCCGCGATCAGTGTGAGCTGAAAGATCCCCATGCTTTTGTCCTCCTCTCACTGCATGATGCAGTACAAGACCATCTCCTCGCAATAGCTGTCAGCCCGAACATCCAGATCAGCAGCCTGTTCTGCCATCTGTCGATGATGGCAGCTGATTCCTGCTGGTCTACGACAGGCGACATCGAGGACCTGAAATCGCAACATCGATGCGATTCGCCCCGTATGAAATGTTGGCACCTCTCGCCTAGCCACCATACCGGCACCGAGCGGAGGAGTGTCTTCAAAACGTCTCTCGAAAGGATGAATCTCTGATGTTTCGGTTCTCTCTGAAAGGTCTCGTGTCTCTCGCCGTCGCCGTGTCGGCCGCAAGCTGTTCGCCAGAACGCGACTCTCAGACCGCCGCTATCGAGTGGAATTTGGTAGGGGAGTACCTGGGCCAGCCGCCGCCTGGATCCGAAGTGGAGCTCTTTGCCCCCGGGTTTGTCTCAACGGCCATGTCGGAGGCCAACTCGGTCTTTGCCCCTGATGGCTCCGAGTTCTTCTTCGCCGTGTGGCCGGGTCCAGGCCATGATGTCTCGGTCTTCTCGACCCACATGGAAGACGGGCGTTGGACGATACCCGAGGTACCAGAGTTTCTCCGCGGCGTCAGCGCAATCGATGTGGCGATCACGGCCGATGGTCACCGGTTCTTCTTCTGCTCGAACCGATCTCGGACTCCCGGCGGCCCGACGGAGGACAACTTCGATATCTGGTACGTCGATCGCCGGCCGAGTGGTCAATGGGGTGAGCCGGTCAACCCTGGGCCGCCGTTGAACTCGGACCGACACGACTACTACCCGACGATCACGCGCGATGGCACGATGTATTTCCATTCATCGCGCGAGGGGGGTCTAGGCGGGCGCGACATCTATCGCTCGGAGCTGGTCGACGGGCGCTATCAGATGCCCGAGAACCTCGGCGCCCCGATCAATACGAGCTCCAACGAAGGCGATGTGTTGGTGGCTCCCGACGAGAGCTTTCTCATCTTCAACTCGCACGGCCACGATCCGGCAGAGGGCGACAGCAGTCTCTGGATCTCGTTCCGCAGCGAAGATGGCTCTTGGCTACCTCCGCACAACATGAGCCGTTACATGGCCGGGGATCCGACAGACTTCTGTCCGATGTTGTCTCCCGACGGCCGATACCTCTTCTTCTCCAGCAATCGGTTCGACCCGAAGCTTGCAAGCAGGGATCAGGACTATCAGACCCTTCGAAAGATGAGCCGCGGACCGGGCGGCGGATTCAGCGACGTCTACTGGGTGGATGCGTCCGTCATCGAGAGGGCGAGGGAAGAGTTCATCCAGGTCAACAGGGATTCTCCGGGCTCGGCTAGCGAAGGAGCCTAGATCACCACGCTTCCCACATACCCTCCGTGTTCGAATCCCGTACGCACTCCCTCAACCGCGGCCCCCAGATGAAACCCCCACCAAATCGTGTTCATCCTCCCGGGACCCCAAGCCCTCAAGAAAATCGAATGGGCGAAGCCCGATCGCTTCAACCTCCAAGTCCTCGAGGATCTGCCGGAAGGTACGA
>JAUWSP010000276.1 GCA_030610025.1 Acidobacteriota bacterium
ACCGTGATCCCGGCGGCCTCAAGCGCTGCTTGAGCCTGCTTGCCCGTCGAGCCCGAGGCTGAGACATCCAGCAGGAACAGGTGGTTATCGGTACCGCCTGTCACGATACGAAACCCGTGCTCGGCCAGTCTGTGAGCCATGGCAGCGGCGTTCCGCACCAATTGTGCCTGGTAGAGCTTGAAGCCCTCGCCGAGGGCTTCTCGGAGCGCAACCGCCTTTGCCGCGATGATGTGCATCAGGGGCCCGCCCTGGATGCCCGGAAACACCGCCCTGTCCAGTTGCTTTGCAAACTTCTCCTTGCACAGCACCAGCCCCCCTCTGGGCCCCCTCAGAGTCTTGTGGGTGGTGGTGGTCACGAAGTCACAGTGCGGTAGCGGCGAGGGATGCAGGCCAGCAACCACGAGGCCGGCGATATGGGCGATGTCTGCCATCAGCAGCGCGTCGACCCGATCGGCGATGTCTCGGAAACGCTCGAAGTCGATCACTCGGCTATAGGCGCTAGCGCCGCACACGATGAGTTTCGGCCGGTGCTCTTCGGCAATCCTCGATACTTCTTCGTAGTCGATGACCTCGGTCTCTTTGTCGACTCCGTAGGCCACGACCTCGAAGTCTCTGCCGGAGTAGGAGAGGGGGTGGCCATGTGTGAGGTGACCGCCGCTGGACAGATCCATGCCCATCAGTGTGTCGCCTGGCTCCAGGCAGGAAAAGTAGACGGCCATGTTGGCCTGGGTGCCACTGTGGGGCTGCACGTTGACATGCTCGGCCCCGAACAGCTCCTTGGCGCGTTCGATAGCCAGGCGTTCAGCGACATCGACGTACTCGCAACCACCGTAGTAGCGCCGCCCGGGGTAGCCCTCGGCGTACTTGTTCGTCATGACACTGCCGGCCGCCTCGAGAACGGCCAGACTGACGAAGTTCTCCGAGGCGATCAACTCGATGGCCTCGTCCTGACGCTGTTGTTCGCCGGCGATGGCCTTGAAGATCTCGGGATCTGCAGCTTCCAACGAGCGGTAGTCGAACATGGGAAATCTCCTCCCAGACGAGAAGGCCAGGCGGCGACAAGTTCTGTAAGCTGGGGGCTGGGAGAGCGCTGAAGCCCTACTCTTCGCTGTCTGCCTTTTCGGTGGCGGTCTTCTTGGCCGCCTTCTTGGTGGCGGTCTTTTTCACCGCGGCCTTCTTGGCCGTGGTCTTCTTGGTGGCGGTCTTTTTCACCGCAGCCTTCTTGGCCGTGGCCTTCTTGGTGGCGGCCTGACTGCCATCCGCCTCTGCAGCAGTCTCTTTCCCGGCCTTCTTCTTCGCAGGCTTGCGCTGTGACGTCTTGACCTGAGCCATGTGCTCGCGACGCTGCTCTCGGAGGCGCTTCTTACGGCGTTGTCGTCGTCGTCTCAGCTGGCGATCTTTTTCCCGCATGGGTTCTCCTCTTTGGCGATTCTGGCACTGACAGAGCCGTCAGCTTGTCCGACCTTGAGTTTGCTGTCAAGGTCACCGGTCAGATCGGTAGGTTGCCGTGTTTCTTGGGCGGCAGGCTTTGGCGCTTGCAGCCGAGCTGCCGCAAGGCACGGATGATCTCGGTCCTGGTATGGCGAGGCTCGATCACGGCGTCGATGAATCCCCGCTCGGCCGCGACGTATGGATTGGAGAATTTCTCTCGATACTCGGACACCAGTTTAGAACGTAAGTCCGCAGCGCTGTCGCCAGCCTTCTCGAGATCGCGGCGAAAGAGGATGTTGACGGCTCCCTCCGAGCCCATGACCGCAATCTCGGCGCTCGGGTAGGCGAGGTTGACATCCGTTCGCAGATGCTTGCTGGACATGACGCAGTAGGCGCCACCGTAGGCCTTCCGAGTAATCACGGTGATCTTGGGCACGGTCGCCTCGGCGAAAGCGTAGAGCAATTTGGCGCCATGCTTGATGATGCCTCCGAACTCCTGCTGGGTTCCGGGCAGAAACCCGGGAACATCCTCGAACGTCACCAGCGGGATGTTGAAGGCATCGCAGAAGCGGACGAAGCGGGCCCCTTTGAGAGAAGCGTCGATGTCGAGAACTCCCGCCAGGTAGGCCGGCTGATTGGCCACGATTCCAACACTCTTGTTTGCCAGCCTGCCAAATCCGACGACCAGGTTCTTTGCGTAGTCGGCTTGCACTTCGAGGAACCTGCTGTCGTCCACCACGGTCGAGATGAGCCGCTTGATGTCGTAAGGCCGGTTGGGGTCATCGGGAATCAGCGAGTCGAGAGATTCATCCACCCGGTCAGGGCTGTCTTCGCTCCGGCCGGGTGGTGGGTCCTCCAGATTGTTGCTCGGAAGAAACGACAGGAGTTCGCGAATAGCCAGCAGGCAGGCGGCGTCATTGGGAACCGTGAAGTGGCAGACTCCGCTCTTGGTGGCGTGGGTCATGGCGCCGCCGAGCTCCTCTTTCGTGACCTCTTCGTGAGTCACCGTTCGGATCACATCTGGGCCAGTTACGAACATGTAGGAAGTGTCCTGAACCATGAAGATGTAGTCCGTAATCGCGGGTGAGTAGACGGCTCCACCGGCACACGGTCCCATGATGGCACTGATCTGAGGAATGACTCCCGAGGCCAGGGTATTGCGCAGGAAGATGTCGGCATAGCCGCCCAGGGAGGCGACCCCTTCCTGGATTCGAGCTCCACCGGAGTCGTTGAGGCCGATGATCGGTGCACCGTTCTCCATCGCCAGATCCATGACCTTGCAGATTTTCAGGGCGTTGGTTTCGGAGAGGGATCCTCCGAACACCGTGAAATCCTGAGCGAATACATAGACCAGCCGGTTGTCGATGGTGCCGTAGCCGCAGACCACACCATCACCAGGAACTCGTTGATCCTGCATCTTGAAATCCTGACAACGATGCATCACCAGCGCGTCGACCTCGACGAATGAGCCGGCGTCCAGCAACAGCTCGAGACGCTCACGAGCGGTGAGCTTGCCAGCGGAGTGCTGTCGCTCGATTCGCTGCTCCCCGCCCCCCAACCTGGCCTTGGCCAGTCTGTCCTCGAGCTCCTGCAGCCTGGGACCGTGGGCAGTTTGTTTCATTTCAGCCATCGTCTTGTCCGTCCTCGATTGAACCTGGATCTTCTCGCCAGGCCTTATCTTACCTATAGCCAAGCGGTAAATTCGATCGCGACCCCGACTTGGAGTGGGAGGCTGAAGCGCGGCGAGGGACCCGGGGAGCAGACCGGCGGTTCTTCGATACGGACCTAAGCGACAAATCGGAGGTGCCTTTGTCCGGTCTCGACGCCACCGCTGTCGCTCGTTGTCTCTCGCAGATCGCGGATCATGGAGACGACCTGGCCGATGCCTACTTCGAGCGCCTGGAAGAAGTCGAGTACCCAGCAGCCGATGAGGCACCGGGCATCCGGGTTCGCCGTGAGGAGGGCTTCGCAATCCGTCTGGTGCGGGACGGGCGCACCTGGTTGGCGGCTCGCGACCAGATCGCCGCTGGTCCGTTCGGCGAAGCCATGCGCCAGGTGGCCCGCGCCCTGCCTTCGGCGCCCTACCCCGAGCCGGTGTTGGATCCGGCCCCGTTTCCTCCACTGGAGGACATCAGTCGTCTGGCTCGCTTCCCGACCGCGGTGACTCGCGCGATTCGCCGCCGGCTGGCGGCGTTCCCGATGCAGCTCAGGGTCAGGCGGCATCGGCGTTGGATCCGGGTGATCGGAACCCAGTTGGCGCCCGAGCCACAAGCCGAGAGTTTTTACAGCTGCGACGTCGATCTACCCTGGGGGCGGTTCGGAGCGCTGACGCCCGACCTGTCGGAGGCCATGGGGGAACGCTTGGCGACCAGCCTTACAACCCTCTTCCGGGCTCAGGAGGCGCCTCGCGTCGAATCCACCGAATATTGCGTCGTGCTGGGTCCTGCCGCCGCTGCCGTCTTGCTGCACGAGGTCGTAGCCCACGCTCTAGAGACCGACACCCTCATGATGGGGGGGCGGGTCGAATCGGCCCTGGGACTCGAACTCGGTGGCCCGCTACTGAATGTCCTGGACGACCCCACCAACGCTCCGGAGCCGCTGCGAAGGAGCTCTGATGATGAGGGCATGATCGCGGTGCGCCGATGGTTGCTCAGGGAAGGGGTCGTGGAACAGCCGCTGGCCGATCTGTTTTCTGCCCACCACTCGAGGGCTCTGATGCCCGGCGCGGCACGACGTGGCAATCGGCATCGGTCACCGGCTCCTCGTTCGACCCATCTCGAGCTTCTACCCGGCGAGTCATCCCTGGATGATCTATTGGCGGGGGCGGATGGGGGACTCTATTTCTCAGAGGTGTCCAGTGGTCGCCTCGATCCACTGTCGGGCAGGTTCACCATCTTCCTGCCCTTTGGGAGACGGATCAGCGGAGGCTCTTTGGGAGATCTGGTGGGTCCGTGCCGGGTGAGCGGCACAGTATCCGGCCTGTTGGGTGGAATCGATGGAGTGGGTCGCGATCTGGAGTCCGCTGGTGCCGGCTGGTGCGCCAAGAACGGTCTGAAGTTGGCGGTGTGGGCTTCTGTCCCAGCACTCCGAATCAGGGCAGCGGAGGTGGAAAGTTGACCAGCGAGACGTTGGCCGGAAGTGTGGTCGACGTTCTCGCCGGGCGAGGGCTGAGTGAGGTCGAGGTCTATTTGAAGTCAGGCCGATCACGCCGCTTCGAGCTAGGTCCACAAGGCAGGGTCGCCAGCTCGAGCCAGGAGGAGGGATGGGCGGTTCGGGC
>JAUWSP010000086.1 GCA_030610025.1 Acidobacteriota bacterium
GGCGTGCGTGTCAACGCTGTGTCCGCTGGTCCGGTTCGTTCTGTTGCGGCTCGCAGTATCCCGGGCTTCGTGAAGCTGTACAACCGTTTCGCGGAGGTAGCGCCGCTCGGTCGCAATATCACCCACGAGGAGGTGGGGCACCTCGGGCTGTTCCTGCTCTCACCGATGTCGACGGGGATCACCGGCGAGGTCGTCTATGTGGACGCCGGCTTCCACACGATGGGCATGGAGATTCCCGCCGAATAGTCGAACCGCTGAGCCCGAAGTCTCCGCGTTTCAACGCTCCAGGCTAATTCTCTCTTCTCAGTGCTTCGTAGTGCTCGATGCGCTTGGAGAGGAGATTCTTCTCCATCGCCAGTCCCGCCTGGAGGATGAGCAGTTCCAACTCTTCCAGCCAGCCGCTACTGGCGCCCTCTACGAGTTGATCGCCATAGAGGACGAGCAGAACCTGGTCGTTGACGGTCAGCGGGATAGCCAGCGATTCGCCTTCAGCTGGACCGCCCAGGGCCCCCAGGATGCTCTGGTTCCATTCGGAATCGGTGAGAATCTCGAGGACCGCCTCCTTGCGCTCCGCCGCCTCGCTCAGAATCGAGGGTTGATCCAGAGGAATCATCAACTGCCGCAGATGGGATTCCGCCTTCTCGTTGCTCGAATCCATGCCGAACTGACCCATGACTCCATAGCCTTCCAGCCGCACGACGAAGAAGATTCCGCGGCCGAACAGGTCCTGGGCGAAGCTGAGGATCTTCTGCGTGATCTCGCCCGTAAACTCGGGCGATCGAATCTCCCCCATGATGGACTTCAAGGAGGTGAGATCGCGGGTCGAAGGGCCGGCATCCGAGCCCTCTGGCTCCGTCTCGTTCGGCTCGTCGAGATCGGCCTCCTCCAACCGGGCTGCGAGATCCGAGAGGACTCGGTCGGTTGTGAGACCTTCCCTGATCAGAAAGTCTGCTGCGTCGACCTCGATCTCGCCGTAGTCGGAGAGCTCGAGTGGGTCGAATTTGAAGAAGCCGCTCTTCCAGCTCATGAATTCCAGGATGACCTTCTCGGTCTGCTGGTGAACAATGCGCTCCAGGGTCTCTTCGTCGACCGCCTCCATCTCGAGCAAGATGCTGCCGAGGCGCTGCTCGTGCTCGGCGAGGTGCTGGAGCTCGAGGGCCGTTGTGAGCTGGGTCTCGTCGATGTGTCGGTCGCAGAGCAGGAGATTGCCCAGGGTCTGCCGGGCAGAGCTGGAGGCGGCGTAGACGATCATCCCCTCGCGAAAGACGATGATTCCTTCTCGATCGCGGCGCGTCAGTTTGAGTTTGCCGGTTTTCTGGGCGTCGGCAATGGCCTCAAGCAGCTCGGGTAGCTCGACTTCATCCAGCTTTCCGACAAGGCTCATGTCTTCTCCGACTCTCGAGCGTGCGTCCCACCGTGGAGACGTTCGCCTCCGCTTCCAGATCGCCGGCAGCATACCATCGGATATCGCCTAGTTCCGTGAAGTCGGTCACTGGGTGGGCGGGTTCAGCGGAAGTCGTGGCTGGGGGCCTCGGCGAGGTCGGGGAGGCGCCAGAGCCTGTCGGCCTTGACGGAAAGAGTTCCATCCCGCTTCTGCAGTACCCCTTCCACCACCAGGCCGGGGGAGCGCACGATGAGCTGGCGATGCTCCTGGAGCAGATCGGGCATGACGATGGCCTGGGACATGCCGCTCTCGTCCTCGAGCGTGAGGAACAGAATGCCCTTGGCAGTTCCAGGCCTCTGGCGTACGGTGACCGCTCCCGCAGTGCGAACGCGTTTGCCGTTGGGAACGTGGCTGAGATCGGAGGCCAGGATGACTCCCTGACGGTCCAGGCTCGAACGCAGGTGCTCCAGGGGGTGTGGACCGGTGGTCATTCCGGTGCCGGCGTAATCGGAGAGGGTTTCGTCGTAGGGGGACATCTCCGGGAGAGGGGAGGCGCTGCCTTCCCCCTCCCGACTTGGGTCCTGGGTCCTGGGGATCGACCGATTCTCATGTAGGGGAGGGGCTTGCCCCCTCCCGCGGGCGGCCGCAAGGGCCGCCCCTACATCCGATTGAGGGCCTAGGGGCGTAGGGGATTCGAGAGCTTCCCGCTCGAACAGAGGGCCAGCGGGACGGGCTGCCTGGGCCACTTGCCAGAGAGCGGCGCGCCGGGTCGAGCCCAGGGAGGCGAGAGCTCCGATCTCTGCCAGAACGTCCAGCTCCTCACGACGTAGCCGACAGCGGCGCGCCAGATCATCGGCGTTGGAGAAGGGGCGCCTCCCCCGGGCCCACTCGATGGCTTCGCCGGCCTCCCTGCGGAGGCCCCTGACGAAGCGCAGACCGAGTCGGGCAGCCCCTACATCCGATTGAGGGCTTGAGGGCTTGGGGCCCCCAGGACCTTCTTCCCACTGACATTTCCACCCCGAGTGGTTCACATCGATGGGGAGGACTTCGACGCCGTGGCGTTGAGCGTCTTTGATCAGGGTAGCTGGGTAGTAGAACCCCATGGGCCAGGCATTGAGTAGTGCGATCAGGAAGGCGGTCGGGTGGTGCGCCTTGAGATAGGCGCTGGCGTAGGCGATCAGGGCGAAGCTGGCGGCGTGGGACTCGGGGAAGCCATAGAGAGCGAAAGAGGTGATGGCGTGGACGACCTGTTCCTGAGCCTCGCCGACAATGCCCTTCTTCGTCATGCCACGACGCAGCTTGGCCTCCAGATTCTGCATCCGCTCGGCAGAGCGTTTGAACCCCATGGCTCGGCGCAGCTCCTCTGCCTCGCCGCCACTGAAGCCGGCGGCCACCATGGCGACCCGCAGGATCTGCTCCTGGAAGAGCAGCACTCCCAGGGTGCGCTCGAGGATGGGTTGCAGGCTGGGGTGGGGATAGGTCACCTTTTGGCGCCCCATCGGGCGTTCGAAATAGGGGTGCACCATGCCGCCGACGATGGGTCCGGGTCGGATGATGGCGACCTGGATCACCAGGTCGTAGAAACAGGTAGGAGCATTGCGGGGCAGAGAGGCCATCTGGGCCCGGCTCTCCACCTGGAAGACGCCAACCGTGTCAGCCCTGCGCAGCATCTCGAAGGTGTCGGGGTCGTCGGGCGGCAGGTGGGCGAGGTCGATCGCGACCTTCTCGTGCTGGCGTATGAGTGGGATCACCTCTTCCAGCGCCTGCAGCATTCCAAGGCCCAGCAGATCCACCTTGATGAGCCCCAAGTCGGCGCAGTCGTCTTTGTCCCATTGCACCACCACCCGGTTCTCCATGGCGGCGGGCTCCAGGGGCACCACCTCGTCGAGCCGCCCGGCGGCCATCACCATGCCCCCCGAATGTTGACCCAGGTGCCGTGGCAGGTTCTGGATCTTGCGCCACATCTCGGCGAAGAGCCGTATGCGTGAGTCCTCTGGATCGAAGCCGGCGGCCGCAAGCTCGACGGAGAGCGACTTGGGGTCGCCACGGCTGGTGTCGTATCGCCAGGTCCCGAGCTGTTTGGCGAGGCGATCGACCTGCTCTGTGGAGTAGCCCAGGGACTTGGCCACCTCTCGCGCCGCCGAACGGTCCCGGTAGGTGATGACGTTGGCGGTCATGGCGGCACCGTGAGGGCCATAGCGTCGGTAGACGTACTGGATCACTTTCTCCCGCTGATCTCCGGAAGGCAGATCGAGATCAATGTCGGGCCACTCACCCCGCTCCTCGGACAGGAAGCGCTCGAACAGCAGCTCCATCTTCACCGGGTCGACGGCGGTGATCGACAGGGCATAGCAGACGGCGCTATTTGCGGCCGAGCCCCGCCCCTGAGCCAGGATCCCCTCACGTTTGCAGAACTGCACGATGTCCCAGACGATGAGGAAGTAGCCGGCCAGGTCGAGCTTGTCGATCATGGCGAGCTCCTTTCCGATCTGGTCCTGGCTGCGGCCTGTGAGTGGCTGAAATCGGCTCCGGGCACTGTTCCAGGTGATGTGCCGCAGGTAGGACATGGGAGTCTCGCCGGGTGGTACGGGGTAGTCGGGAAAGCGATAACCGAGGTCGGCCAGGGTGAAGTCGAGCCGCTGGGCCAGCTCGTAGCTGCCGACGAGGGCCTCCGGATGATCGGCGAAGAGCCGGGTCATCTCCGCTGCGCCTTTCAGGTGTCGCTCCCGGTTGGCGGCGAGCCGTTGGCCAGCGGCGTCGAGATGGGTGTGGTGGCGGATACAGGTGAGGATGTCGTGCAGTCTCTTGTCTCCGTCTCGGGCATAGCGCACGCCGTTGGTGGCCACCAGGGGCAGGTCGAGCCGCCGTGCCATGTCGACGAGTGCCTGGTTGCGATGCTCCTCGTGCCGTAGTCGGTGTCGTTGGAGCTCGACGTAGACGCGGCCCTCGAAAAGACGAGATAGGTAGCGGAGCTGGTGCCTGGCCGGGTCGGCGCCGTCGGTTTCCAAGACATGTGCCAGCAGCTCTCCGTCTCCGCCGGTGAGGCAGTGGAGCCCCGCGCTGTGCTGCTCGAGGTCCTGCCAATCGACCCGAGCCTCACCCTTGGGTCGTCCTCGGGCCGCACCGGTCAGCAAGCGGCAGAGATTGCGGTAGCCAGTGCGGTTGCCAACGAGAAGAGAAAGGCGAATTTCATGTCCTGGGTCCTGGGAGATCGACCGATCTTGGTGTAGGGGAGGGGCTTGCCCCCTCCCGCGGGCGGCCGCAAGGGCCGCCCCTACATCAGATTGAGGTGCTGAGGGCGTAGGGAATTCCACTACCACTTCCGCGCCGACGATGGCCTTGATTCCTGCTTGACGGGCCGCCTGGTAGAAGCGGGGTGCACCGTAGACACCGTTGCGGTCCAGCAGAGCGACGGCGCCGAGATCCAGATCGCAGGCCCTCTGGATCAGGTCCTCGGGCAGCGAGGCGCCATCCAGGAACGAGAAGGCGGAGGCGGCGCGAAGCTCGGCGTAGGGGGTAGGGGTACTGCGGCCCTTTCTGGGCCTTGAGGGCCTAAGCCCGGGTGGGTGGGTGGGAGAGTAGTTCCTCTGCCGCAGCTTCTCTTTGCGGGCTCCGGGGGAGAGGTAGTCGGGAGCTCGCTGGTTTGCCAGGCTCGTGAAGTCGATGGCAGGAGCCGCGGTTTCCCGGGCCTTCTTCGGGTCCCGGATCTCGGCCGTCTTGGCAGGTGGTTTGTCAGTCATAGATACCGTCGGCGTACCACTCGCCGGTGGAGCGCTGGTAGAAGATCCGGAAGATGCCTCCATCGACGAGCTCGATGTCCCAGTAGTCGCGTTCCACGGTCTTTTCCGTCCACCATTCCTCCTCCATTGCCCAGGGTCCCGAAGCCACCTTCACGCGCCCCTGGATGCGGGGCCTCTTGGCCGAGCCCTCGCTGATGATGGAGAGGATCTCCCGGGGGCAGGAGAGATGAGAGATCACCTCGAGAGGTACCGGCGGCCGCAGTGTGCGTATGGCGAGCAGGCCCCGGCCCGCCTGTCGTTCAGGGCGCACATCGGGTGGAGGAGGGGGTGCGTACTCCACGAGAGCAGAGCGCTCGGGCCGGTGGCCGTTCACCGTGCGGGGCGAGCCGACGCGTTCGGATCCGAGCAGGGCGAAGAGTCGCGCCAGAGTCGTGGCCAGCTTGTCGGGTGAGAGGGCGGGAGGGCCGAAGAGAGAGAGTTGTGCCTCTCGTGGTCGATCAGGGTGGGCGACGATCGTGAAACCGGTGACTGGAGCCGTCGGTGACTCTGCCTCCAGGTCGAGGCGGATCAGCGTCAGTAGGGTCTTGGCCTCTCGAGTAGGGGCTGGCAGCTGGAGGGTGCGCTGGTGATGGCCATCAGGCTCGAGGCGCAGTGAGGTTTCGAGGCGTGCACAGGCCAATCCTCGACTTTCGAGGCGTTGGCAGAGACGCTTCAAGGCCGCGCCGGCGACGAAGAGAAAGGGCTCCAGGTTGACCAATGGCCACTCGAGCTCCATGCCCTCGGCGAAGTGGGGAGGGGGTTGATAGGGGACGAGGGGCCGAGGGTCCAATCCGCGGGCTTTCTCATGCAGCTGTCGGCCTGTCTCACCGAGGCGGCTGGCGACTTCGTTCTTGGGCAGCCGGGCGAAGTCACCAACAGAGCGGATCCCCCAGCGCTCGAGGGTCTCGATGATTTCGACCTCGGCTGCGAGGCTTCGCAGGGGTAGGGGGGCCAGAAAGCTCGCTTCTTCGCCTGCGGGCACCAGGTTGGGCGAGGCCGGGAGCTTTGCCGCCACCCGTGCCGCCAACTTGCTCGAGGCGATGCCGACCCAGGTGGTCAAGCCGGCCTTGTCGGTCGTCACTGTCAGGGCATGCCCGAGGTCCTGCTCGGGGGAATCACCGGGGAAATGGCGATCGAGGCCGTCCAACTCCAGGTAGGCGACACCTTCTCCAACGTCCTCGACCCGGGGAGAGAAGCTCTCGGCGATCTCCAGCAGGGTTTCCTGTGTCGCCTTTTCACAGGGCATGTCACGGGCTCGAACGATGAGATTGGGTAGCAGGGCCCGAGCCTGGGTCAGGGACATCCCGGGGCGAATGCCGACTTGGCGAGCCCTGCGAGCGGCAGCGACAACCCGGGCAGCGTTGCTGTTGCCCTGGAAGATGGCCACGGCTTCTCCTCGTAGCTCGGGTTCGCTGCGCAGACGGGCGGCGAGAGGAAACAGGGGGGTGAAGAGGCAGGCGATTCGGGGCATGGACTTTCAGGGTCTCGATTTGCCCTCGATGGATGTCGTTGGGGTGCCGTAGATCAGTGCGGCAGGTGGCTGCAGGTGGAGGGTCTCGGTACGGTTGCCCCGTTGTCGACGCATCTTCTGCAGGGTGAGGTGGGAGGAGAGCCCGACTAGAAGGCGTGGTCCCGGGGCAGCTCCGGACCACAGAGCACGACCATGGCCGGCTTTCACCACACCGGCCGCTGCCGTGCCGCTCACCCGGTAGGGGCTCGAGACGAGAAGTGCCGCCTGGTGGCTCTGTGCCGCCTTTGCCAATCGCAGCCAGGAGGCCTCCACGCCTCGCCCCCCGGGAACAGGTGGGGTGCCCAGATCGACGACGACGAGTGGAAAGCCGCCGGCAATCAGCACCTCGGCGCTGATCAGGGTCTGCTTCAGATGCCCGGGGCGAGCCCACAGAAGTCGCTCGAGATCGACTCCGGCGGCCACCGCCAGCTGGGGATCGAAGGCATCTCCCAGGTCCACCAACGCTGCCGCCTCTCCAGCGCTGGTGGCAGTGGCGAGCGATGCGAGGATGGTGGAGAAGCGACCGCTGGATCTGTGCCCGACGAGCTCCACGAGCTGCCCCTGCGGCAGCCCGCCGACGAGCAGTTGGTCGAGGGCCGTGGCGGTAGGAAAGGGTGGGGGAAGGGGGGCCGCCGCGCGTTGTTGCACCCATTCGCGGCCACTGTTGAGGTGGCTTCGCAGGTGTTGGGGAAGCCGCGAGCGGAAGGTACCGATCGTCGCAGGGGGTCGGCTGGTGGTCTCTGGTGCTTCGAAGGCTCTCTGTGGTGCAGTTGTCAGGGCTTGCGACGATGCCATGCTTCATTCCGTTTCCGGCTCGGAGAGCAGTGGGAACAGGTGTTCCGCCAGGCAAACATGCTAGGCGTAAACAAGGCGTAAGTCAAGGTGAAATGACATTCATCTGACATCCATCACGCGGGCTAGAACTTGCTAGACTTCCCTATCAGTCGAGAAACCAACCTGCCCTGGCAATCAGGAGGCTTTGAGCATGCGCTCGACCGTTGGACAAGTTCTCCGCAGGACTTCCAGAACCCCTGTCTGTCTTGTTTCCCTGCTGGTGATCCTGGGCGGGCTGGCCGCTATCTCCCAGACCGAAGGAGCCGTCGAAATGACCCTGATGCTGACGTCTACGAGTTTCGAGAACGGCGCCGAGATCCCCCGGCGTCACACCTGTGAGGGCGAGGATCTCTCTCCGTCACTTGCCTGGGCGGGAGCTCCCGAGGGCACTGTGGGCCTGGCCCTCATCGTCGACGATCCGGACGCACCCGACCCCGCCGCACCGAAGATGACCTGGGTTCATTGGGTGGTGTACAACCTGCCGGCCGCTGCTGGCAGCCTCGCGGAAGGCATCGCCTTCGCAGAGCTACCAGCAGGGACCGGAGTCGGACTGAACGACTGGCAGCGAGCCGAGTATGGAGGCCCTTGTCCTCCCATCGGGCGCCACCGCTACTTCTTCAAGCTCTATGCTCTCGAGACCCGGCTACCCGACGGATGGCAACCGACCAAGGTACAGCTGGAAACAGCCATCAAGGGGCACATCCTGGCGTCAGCCGAGCTGATGGGCACCTACCAGAAAGAGCGCTGAACGTTCTGGGAGTGGGCTACCTGCCGCCCTCTTCTTCTTCCTGGAGCTTTTCGCCTGCTTCCTCGATCGCCTCACCGGCGTCTTCCATTGCCTCGCCCGTGGCGTGCTTGGCGTCTTCGGCCATCTCACCGGCAGCGTCGGTGGCATCTTCAGCCATCTCACCGGCGGCGTCGACAGCTTCGCCGGCAGTTTCCTTGACCTCGTCCACGCTGGCCTCGACGGCTTCGCCTGCAGATTCGACCGCATCGCCGGCAGCTTCCTGAGCCTTCTTGCCACAGGCTGTGACGGAGAACATCAAGGCTCCGACTGCGGCCACGACGACCAATGCCCAAATGATTTTCTTCATTTTCCAGTTCCTCCCTTTTCCCTGGTTGACTTCAAGAAATAACAGCTGACGGTCTCGGTCAGTATGCCGTTCACGAGA
>JAUWSP010000116.1 GCA_030610025.1 Acidobacteriota bacterium
AGATGACGTCGGAAATGGCTTCAGTCAGCAGGAGATAGCGTTCCTCGCTCTGGCGCAGCTGCTCCTCTGCAAGTTGCCGCTCGGAGATGTCACGCCCCACAGACTGGATCTCCACGAGAATTCCGTCCTCGTCGAAGATCCCTCGGTCGATCCACTCTTGCCAATGAACAGCTCCGTTGGGTCCGAGGACCCGGTGTTCGTCCACGGCAGTCGGATTCGGTTTCGAGAGAGACGTGATCTTGGTACGCATACGATCCCGATCCTGCTCGTGGACTCGCTGAAAGAGGCTCGTGCCGAGGATGGCGTCCCTCGGCTGATCGAAGAAGCGGCAGTAGGCATCGTTGACGAATGTATGGGTGCCGTCCGGTAGCCACCGGACGATGAATTCAGTCTGGGTCTCGATGAGGCTGCGATATCGGGCTTCGCTTTGTTGGAGGGCACGAATTGTGTGGCGTTGTTCGGTTACGTTGCTGCAGCTCACCGCCAGCGAGCTCAATCGTTGCTCAGTGAGGACGGGGCCGACCCGCATTTCCAGCGTCCAGACCCGCCCGTTTTGAGCCCGGTACTCGACTTCACAACGATCTTGGATCTTGCGCTCGATAACCCTCTGAAGGCAATCGGTGAGATCCCGACGAAACCGGATCGGTAGGAGAGCCGAAAGCTGGTGGCCGACCATTTCCTCGATTGCGAGGTCGGGAAACGGTCGGTTGGCGACTACGATTCTGCCCTCCAGGTCCAGCAGCAAGAGGTAGTCGGGAGCGTGGTCGGCCAGATCTCGTTTCTGTTGATGGACCCAGTCCGGGCGAGAGTCACTCGACCGGTGCGGTGCCCCGAGAGACGAGGCGCCAGACCAGGCGTTCGAGTTGGAGGTGCCGTTACTCATGGTTGGCTCGCCGCGCACGTTCTTCCTGGTCCGGCCTTCTGTTCGCCGGGCAGCAGGCAGCACGCCGCTTCAGTGGTGTGTCTACCATGCCGTTCACGGCATTGCTATGGACTGCTAGACAGCGTGTTGTGTCATGGGTGGAAGCGAGCCCTGGGCTTCCGCCCTGGCAGGCCAAATCAGTAGATCGTCTGACCCAGCAAAGAACCTACGAGCTCGACGCCGATCTTTGCCGTACGGTTGCGGTCATCGAGAATCGGATTGATTTCGACCAGATCTACCGAGCCGACGCTCGCACTGGCTGCGATGAGCTCCAAGAGGACATGCGCTTCGCGGTACGTCAGGCCCCCGGGCACAGGTGTTCCGACGCCGGGCGCCTCGCTGGGGTCGAGGCTGTCCATGTCCAGGCTGACGTGGATCTTCGGAAGGTGAGCCAGGCTTTGGATGGCCTGCTTGGCCACCCGCCCGATTCCCTGCTCGTCGATCTCGCGCATTGTGAAGACCGTAACCCCGCTAGCGCGGAGTAACGATCGTTCCTCGGGGTCCAGGCTGCGGAGCCCGATCAGGGTCACGTCACGGGCAGGGACTTTCGGGCCGGGCCTGCCAATGTCGATGAGATGGCGGGCGCCCTGACCGGTGATCGCCGCCAGCGGCATGCCGTGGAGGTTGCCGGTGGGTGAGGTGGCCGGTGTGTTGAAATCGGCATGCGCGTCGATCCAGAGGACGCCAACCGGATCGGCCTCGGTGGCAGCCGCTACCGTACCGAGGGCGATGGAGTGGTCGCCACCGAGGAAGACTGGAATCTCGCCATCGGCAATGGCCTCCAAACCGGCTTCGTAGACTGCCGCGCAAGCTTCCACGACTGCGGGAAGAAACGCCATGCCACCCTCGGCCGGCAGTTCGTCACGCACGGGGATCTCCACGTTCCCGCAATCTCGAACACTGCATCCGACCTGGCGCAAGTGGTCGTCCAGGCCCGCATAGCGCAAGGCGCTGGGGCCCATGTCCACGCCTCGTCGAGACTGCCCTAGATCCAGGGGTACTCCCACGATTCTGACGGCTTTACTCAATCTGATCTCCCGGTTCCGTAGGTCTTGGTTGACTCGGGTCTGACCGGCTGGTCTTCAAGAGAGGTGATGCCCGTGCCGCGTAGGGTCTTGCAAGAGGGTAGCGCTCGAACAAGGACCGTCGGTTCCGGTGATCAGAGCTTCTCGCCGACGATCTGCTTGTATCCCCTGACTGGGGGGCTGGTTGTGGTGCCTACCGGGCCGACACTCACCTTCCACCGGGTGGACCCTTCGAGCGTGTCTCTCAACTGCCTTGTCAGATCATCGAAGGTGCCACTCATCTCGTAGCGGATGGCATCTTCTTCGCGATTCCAGATGGACACGGACAGGGCCTGATCTGGGTCGTGCAGGGCCTCTACCAGAAAGGCGGTGTGGCAGCCCTGGGTGGTACGTAGAGTCGGTAGGACGGTGGAGTTGTAGAGGTCGATCAAGTCGTCCCATTTCTCTGGCTTGACCCTTACAGAGACAATCCTCAAGTAGAGTCGTGCTGGCAGATCGGAACCGCCCAGATCCTCATCACCGGCCTCGACAGTAAAGGCGTCTCCAATCGTTTCCTGCCGAGATCCGCGAGGCTCGGTAGCCAAGGTGTCGTCAGCCAGTCGGACGCTCCAATCAGCAGAGGCCGAAATGAGTTTGGCGCCCTCTTCGAGGAGCTCCAGATAGGCGGCGCTCTGCTCGTATCGATCGGCCTCCTCGGGGCTGTCCCAAAGTGTCATGGAGATGCACTCCGCGGCTTTGGAAGTAGCCTGGAGCAAACTGGCGAATCGACAGGCGCTGTGTTGCTGGAGCAGTGGCAGGACTTCCTGCTGGTAGAACTCCTGAACGATTCGGAGGTCGGTACTCCTGGTGGCGAGCTTGAGGAAACGAAGGTACACGGTGAGCTCTCTCTACTGTTTTCGCATCCAGATCTCGGTGCCGCCTTTCTCGTAGTGCACCTCGTCCATGAGTTGGTTGATGAGGTAGATCCCCCGCCCACCTTCGGCGTAGAGATTCTCGCCTGACACCGGGCTGGGAATATCCTTGGGGTCGAAGCCTGGACCCGGATCGCGAATGATAATCAGCATGCCCCTCGCCTCGTCACATGCGACACAGACCTGGACGTTGCGGGACGGGTCCTCCTCACAACCATGCACGACAGCGTTTGCCAGTGCCTCCTGCAGGGCCAGCTCGATCTCGTTCCCCTTGCCCTTGGCACAGTGCATGTCCTGAACGACCGCCATGATCCGATCGACAGCCGGCGTAACTTCCGCTACGGAGCCCTGAATGGTCATGTTGAGACGGAGGATGAGCTTGTTGGAGTCGAACTCACAGCTGGATATTGGATCACTTGGCATGGCTGCCTCCACACCGGCTCTTCGCCTTGAAGCACGGGAAAAGTCCATTATCGCACGAAGGGGGATGAGGGCACCGATCGGTTCTTGGGAGCGGACGATCTTGGCTACAGTCTGGTCTCTGCAGGGTGCCCGTCAATTGGGCTGCACGCGAGCTCGAGACTGGATTCGCAGTGGGCTCAGGAATCATGCGGGTTGGGAGGGCTCAAGAAGAGCCAAAGCGCGATCAGCGCCAAGCACTGTCTGGACGGGAAGAGCCTCGAGAACCGGATCGGTGGGCTTCTCCGAGTCGGCGAAGCGGAATTTTCCGCCTTCGAAAAACGTCATAAGTAGATAGGGGCACCCAGTGGGTGAGGCTCGAGGCGCAGGGTAGCCCACGGGATGGGCGCCAGTCTGCGCTTCCAGGAGAGTCGAATCGACGTCGGCCACAGTCCACTGAGATCTGTTGGGTCGTGAGGGAGCTCGCTCGAAGGAGGTGACCTGCCAGTGGAACCGGGTGGAATTCGGGACAGAGTGGTAGCAAGAGCCCTGCTGAGCTCGCCCGGCTCGGGTGACGAACAAGACTCCTACGAACGCCACAGACTCAGCGGACAGGCTTCCTGCTTCACCCTGGAAGCAGACAAAAGCCTGGCGAACCCCGATCAGGCGCGCACCGCGCCGGATGGAAGGGCTGATGATGCAGGTGCTGCGGATCCCATTCGAATGTATCTCCAGGAGATGAGCCTGGTCCCTCTCCTGGATCGGGAAGGGGAGGTAGCGATCGCTCAGCGCATCGAAGAGGGAGAGCGACTGCTCTTCGGCGGCCTGGTTTCGAATTTGTTCCTGGCCGAACGCCTGCTGACGACCTACTTCCTGGCGTCTAACGGTGAGCCTGCAGGAAAGAGGGGACTGGAGGAGCCTCTCGGTACCTCCGCGAAGGTACCGGCACTGCCTGCCGTGCGGCGCTTGATGCCCTACTTGAGTCGTGTCGCCGAGGCCGAAGAGTCGATTGGCAGGCTCCGTCTTCAGCAGGAGAGCGGTCCTGGAGGCGGTGCGAGATTCGATGAGCTGGAACGTGAGGTCGATCGGCTGGCGGCCAGGACGGCCGCGCAGATCCACCGGATTGATCTTGATGTCAAGGCGATGGGCGGTCTGCGTGAGCTGCTCGACGCTATCCATGCCGAGTACCGCCGCTGCGAGCTGGGTATTCACCGGGCAGCGAAGGCGCGACGAACTGAAGCGAGCAAACATCTTCAGGCTCTTCATCGGCGTCGTGTCGCCAGGTATCGCCGTCACCGAAGCGAGCTGGATCAGCGGTTCGGTTCGAATGCGGAGGAGATCAAGAGGATCGTAGATCAGGTTCGCAAGGGCGCGGATATCGCGGACGAGGCGAGAGAGGCCCTGATCGTGGCCAATTTGCGGCTCGTCGTCTCGGTTGCCAAGAAGTACACGCGGCGCGGACTGAGCTTTCTCGATTTGATCCAGGAAGGGAACCTCGGCCTATTGAGAGCTGTTGCGAAGTTCGAGTACCGCAGGGGGTACAAATTTTCGACCTATGCCCATTGGTGGATCCGTCAAGCCATCACCCGAGCCTTGGCGGACCAGTCTCGAACCGTGAGAATTCCGGTTCACATGATCGAGACACTCCACCAGTTGAGGTACGCCGAGCGCTATCTTGTCCAGGAGGTGGGGCGAGAGCCGACAATAGAGGCACTTTCCGAGGAGATGTGTCTGCCGATCGCCAAGGTGAGAATGCTCCGCAAGGTGGCGCAGCAGCCGATCTCCATGGAGACTCCGGTAGGCGATGATGAGGACTCGCAGTTTGGAGATTTCTTGGAGGATCGTTCTGCGAGATCGCCACTGGAGAGCGCCATAACGACTCGGCTCCGTGAGCAGACAGCCGAAGCCTTGAGAATGCTGAGCCCACGTGAAGAAACAGTGCTGCGAATGCGATTCGGGGTCGGGGGTACCGATACCTACACCCTGGCCGAGGCCGGACGTCGATTCGATATCACTCGGGAGCGTGTGCGACAGATCGAAGCACAGGCGTTGGGTAAGCTCAACCGGGATCAGCGGGCGGCCAAGCTGAGGCAGTTCGTTGCTGGCTCCTATTCGAATCGAGGTGCTGATAGAGAGGCCCGTCGGTGAACCCCAACTTCCGGTAGTAGGGCCTTGTACCGACCGCAGAGATCACCGACAGGTTCGGGTAGCCGGCCTCAGCTGCTATCCCTGTGGCGCGCGAGATGAGATCCCGACCGAGGCCGAGGTGTTGGGATCGGACGCCCTCCTTCTGTCCGATGGCCGCTAGATGGCCGTAAACGTGAACCTCCCGAATCATCGCGCTATCTGCGATCTCGGGGATCGGTACCGGCTGTTGCGGCAGGCAGAGGCGAAGAAAGGCGGCGATCCGGTCTTCTGGGGTGACGAATTGAAGAAAGACCTCGCGACCGATGCTCGTGTCGTACTCCAGGCGACGCAAAGTCAGGCTGTTGGGGTCGATGGCTCGGTGGCGAATCTCCCGGGCGCGGATATCTCGACTCTCGAGGCCACGAGCTCGGATCTGTTCTTCGGCGACCTCGCGGAGGTTGGTCACCTTGTTGCCGATCACGATGTCGGTACCGGGGATGTCGCGGATGACCCGGGTGATGCGGCAGTACTCAGGGGTCCGCGTCAGACATTCGGTCAGCACCCATGTGAGCTCACCTTTCGAGTAGGGGAGCCACTGACGCCGCTCGTAGTACCCCATCAACTCGGCGCTCTCGACCAGACTGCAGGGGTAGATCTTGAGCTCATCCGGCCTGAAATCGGGGTCTCCGAAGAGTCGTTCGGAGTACTCGACGTCGCGCTCGGGTGAAGATCCGAACAGATTCGGCATCCAGTGAGCGTGAATCTTGAATCCTGCCTGCCTCAGCAGTGTCATCGCTTTGCGTATGTCCGCCACATCGTGGCCTCGCCGGTTGAGGCTGAGGATCCGATCGGAAAGGCTCTGAATGCCGATCTGTACCTTGGTAGCGCCGAGCCGTCGGATGCGCAGGACTTCCTCGAGCTCGAGGTTGTCAGGGCGGGTCTCGACGACCAGGCCGACACACCTCGCGAAGGCCGATTCGTTGCGGCCATGGGCTCGCTCCAGGGATGCCCAGTCAGATTCCTCGAGGTTCGAGGTGGCGGCTGGGTCGAGTCGTCCCAGGGCCTGGGAGACAATCCGGTTGTAGGAGCGTGTCATTCGGCGGCCATCGACGCGAGCGTTGGTCCTGCGAAAGTCGTAGGCCTCCTCTGGCCTTGGCGCGTAGGGCGTGCGAGTCTCTGGTGAGAACTCGTTCAGGGCGTCGAAACAGCGTTTCATAAACCAGATCTGGTAGGCCTCTGGATAGGAAGACCAGGTGCCTCCCAACACGATAACCTCGGCTTTGTCCACAGGGTGGCCCGTGTTGTGGTAGGTCAGGAGGCGTGACAAGCTCTGATTGAAGGGGTCGAACTGGTGCTGGGCGGCACGCTGGGCTCCAGGCTCGTCCGACAGGTAGCTCTTGGGCATTCGCACATCACTCGGGCAGAAGATGCACTTTCCGGGGCACGGGTACGGCTTGGTCAAGACAGCTACCGGAGCTACGCCACTTTGGGTGCGTACCGGCTTCATCCGGAGCTTCTCGAGGAAAGGGAGCTCATCCAGCCCCCAATCGAGCTTACGATTCAGGTATCGGAAACCCTGGATGATCTCGCTCTTGGAGAAGAATCCCGAGCCGTCCTTCGGGTGTCGCCGTAGGACGGATTGGTAGCCGGCCTGGTCGAAAGTCGGCAGGTCTTCGATCTCGGCAATGAGGGCGAGGAGCTGCTCTTCGTAGGTTTCGGGGGTGAATTGAAAGCTGGATTCCTGCACTTCTTTTCCCACCATGAACCGCCAGACGATAGCAGCATTGAACCGAATCAATCGGAGCTTCTACCGGCGCAACAGTGAAGACTTCAGTCGGACTCGAAGGAACTCCTGGCCGGGCTGGGAGCAGGTTCTGGCCGCGATCCAGGAGTGTCGAGCCCCGGCTGGTGTCAAAGGCCTGGTGTCTATTCTAGACGCCGGATGCGGCAACGGCCGATTTCTGCAATTCCTCGGGAATCGAGTCCAAGGGGCGATCCGCTATGTTGGCGTCGATGCGAGCCTGCCATTGTTGGTGAAGGCCCGGCAGAGCGCCGTTGGACCTCCGCCCGTCAATGTGGCGCTGGTGGCAGCCGATCTGGTCACCGACAGAGCTCTGGAGTGCCTGAGGCCCGAGTCCTTCGATCTGGCGGTCGCCTTTGGCCTGCTTCACCACATCCCCGGACGGCAGGCCAGACTCAGTCTCCTGATCGACCTCGCGTCCTCATTGAGGCCCTCCGGAGTGCTGGCGGTCTCTTTCTGGCAGTTCGGATCGCAGCGGCGATACGTTCGCCGCTCGATGTCTTGGGAGGA